>NZ_VKHT01000943.1 GCF_014141535.1 Streptomyces alkaliphilus
GACCGGAAGCGGGTGGGAGGGTGCTCAGCGGAAGAAGGCGATGCCGTCGTCCGGGAGGTCCTTCAGGTCACCCACCCACTCGCGGGGGTCCACCACCCGCTTGAGGTGCGCGGACATGTAGGGCCGCAGCGGAATCTCCGGCGTGGCCTTCTCGCCCACCCACATCAGGTCGCCCTTGACGTATCCGTAGAGCCGCTTCCCGCCGGTGTGGGCGGGGGCGGAGCCGGTCCGTGCGATCGCGTCGGTGGCCAGGTCGATCTGCGGCTTGCCCTCGGCCAGTTCGCCGTACCAGACCTCCGCGACGCCCTGGTCGCGGATCATCACGATCTCCACGCGGCGCTCGTCGTCGATCCGCCAGAAGCCGTGCTCGGACTCCAGCGGCCCGACGCGCTTGCCGTCGCCGTCCAGGCGCCAGCTGTGCGAGCGGTACTCCAGGAAGTCGCGTCCGTCGTGGGCGAAGGTGACCTCCTGGCCGAAGTTGCACGCCTCCCGGTCCGGGAAGTCCGCCACGCCGGCGCCCTGCCAGGTGCCGAGCAGGAAGGCCAGGGGGACCAGGGCGGGGTTCAGGTCGGACGGGATCTCGAACATCGCGGAATCAGCCGTGTCTCTCTCGTGGGGCGTGCGGGGACCGCGCCGGCCGGGGCTCCGGCCTCAGCGCTGGCCCTGGTACAGCTTGGTGATCACCAGACCGGTGAAGGCGGCGGTGCCGACGCCGACCAGGACCATCAGGGTAATGAAAAAGGCTTCCAGCACGGGAGGCTCCTCCGGCGGGGGCGGACGGGTGGGGACGAACGCGCCCGAGTCTAACCGTCCGGTGACGGACCGGACCGGTCAGGTGGGTGCCGTCCGGTCGGGGGTAGACATCGGTCGATCGGGCATGCGATTTCCCGCGCCCCTCGCAACCCGCTGTGACCATCGTCACTCAACGCGAACACGACCGGCCGCGTCCAACCGCGTGGAAAGGGTGTGATCATGGCTTGTCCCCACTGCGGTGCCGCGATGCAACAGGGCCCTCGAGGCGATTGGCTCTGTCCCAACTGCGGCACCACCCGATAGCCGTCTTCCGGCGGAGCCGGGGGACCGGGGGCGAGAGCGTCCCCGGCCCGGCGGGTCCGGTACCGACGACACCGGGATCGACTCCCCGGGGCCACCCGGGCAGCAGGTACAGCGCGACTCTCCGTTACCGCTCCCACCGTCACGGTCCGTCATCCCCCACACTCCCGCACGGGCGGACGGGGCCTCCCGACGGTGACCTTCACGGCACGGCACAGCACGGCACGGCGTCCCCGCCGACGACCGACCGGCCTCCCGGGGCCGTCGACGATCCACGCCACCGGAGGGGCCGGTCGGTCGACCGGCCCCTCCGGCCGTGTGTCCCCACCGGGTTCGGCCGGCCGGCCGAACCCGAAGCGACGACGGTCCGCTCGAAGGCCGGCCCCGGTGGCGTGTCGGGGTGACGGGGCATCACCGGGGTGGCTTCGCCGGTCCGCGGCCCCGTTCCCGCCCATGCGTCGGGGCCGTGTTCCGGGTGGAACACGGCCCCGACCCGGGCGTGTTGGTGCGACGGGCGGTCCGCCGGGCGTCACAGGGCGATGGCGACCTCGGCCACCCCGCCCGGCTGCGCGACCACGGTGCGGTCGCCGGTGGCGCCGGGCACCAGGGCCCGCACGGTCCAGGTGCCCTCGGCGGCGTAGAACCGGAACTGGCCGGTCGCCGAGGTGGGGACCTCGGCGGTGAACTCGCCGGTGCCGTCGAGCAGCCGGACGTAGCCGCTCACCGGCTCGCCGTCACGGGTGACGTACCCCTGGATGGTGGTCTCGCCGGGCTTGATCGTGGCGGCGTCGGGGCCGCCGGGCTGTGCTCCGCACATGCGATGGATTCCTGTCCTTCTCGGGTCCCTCTCGGATCCCGGCCGCGGCCCCGCCGCCCGGCCCCGGAG
>NZ_VKHT01000944.1 GCF_014141535.1 Streptomyces alkaliphilus
GGGCCCGGCCGGGGCCGTCAGCCGGGGCGGACGGCGCTGTGGAAGGGCATCACCGAGATGGACTCCACCCGCACGTTCGTGCCCGGTCGGGGAGCGTGGATCATCTGACCGTCCCCGATGTACAGCCCGACGTGGCTGATGTCGGAGTAGAAGAACACCAGGTCGCCGGGGCGCAGGTCGGCTCGGCCGATCCGGGTGCCGGCGTTGACCTGGTCCCAGGTGACGCGCGGCAGTTCCACGCCCGCCGCCCGCCAGGCGGCCTGCGTGAGCCCGGAGCAGTCGTAGGAGCCGGGGCCGGTGGCGCCCCACACGTACGGCTTGCCGAGCTGGGCCCGGGCGTGCGCGATCGCCTGTTCGGCGCGGGTGGAGACGCCGGTGTCGCTCCCGGAGCCGGTGCCGGACGCCCCGGCGTCGGTGGATCCCGCGGACCCCGAGCCGGAGGAGCCGGACCCCGATGAGGCCGATGATCCCGAGGATCCCGACCCGGACTCCGCGGCCTGCGCGGCCTCGGCCCGGGCCGCCTCCTCGGCGGCCTCGCGTTCGGCGGTCCGCCGGGCGGCCCGCTCGGCCTCCTCGCGTTCGCGGCGCTCGGCCTCCTCGCGCTGCCGCTGCTCCTCCGCCAGCCGCTCGGCCTCGGCGGTCTCCAGTCGTTCCAGCTCGGCGAGTTCCTCGGCCTCCTCCTCGGTGAGACCGGCGAGCAGGTCCCGGGCGGTGGCCAGCTTGCCCTGGACCTCCTCCTTCTGCTCCTGCAACTCCCGCTGGCGCTCCTCGAGGTCCTCCAGCGCCCCGGCGGCCTCGGCGCGCTTGAGCTCGGCCTCCCCGCGGCGCTCGACGTAGTCGTCCAGGGCGAGTTGCTGCCGGTCGCCGGCGCGGCCGAGGACATGGGTGGTGTCGAACCACTGCTGGGGGTCGTTCATCAGCAGCAGCGTGGCGGTCTCGGAGACGCGGCCGTGCCGGTACTGGGCGGTGGCGTACCGGCCCAGGTCGCGGCGGGCCTCGTTGACCCGCTCGGCGGCCTCGGCGGCGGCCTCCACCAGTTCGTCGGCGGAGCGCTGCTGTTCCTCGGTGCGTTCCTTGGCGGCGTTGTACCGCTGGGTGGCGGTGCCCGCCTCGCGGAACAACTCGTCCACCTGCTCCTTGACCCCGGCCGCGCGCTCCCCGGCGGCCTCGGCGCGTTCCCGGGCCTCCTCGATGGCGGTCGCCGCGTCGGCGGCGGGGTCGCCGGTGCCACCGGGCTCGTCGGCCTGGGCGGTCTGGGAGAGCAGGGTCGCCGAGAGGGCGGCGGCTCCCAGGCCCACCACGCCCCTTCGGGCGGTGGGGGAGTCCAACAGTCCGGCACGCGGCTTGCGGTGAGCGCCCAAGGCCGGTCTCTCCTTCCGTCGCCGCCGGTCGGCGCGGGGCCGGGCCGGACGGCGGCACGGCGCCGGCGCCCGATGGACGCCGGCCCGGCCGCTGCCGACCCCGTCCCCTCGGCGGGGACGGACGCGGCGGGGGCGACCCGTGTCGTCGATGACGACGAGCGGGGAGGCGGGTCACCCGGCGCTGAACGCTAGCCGGCGGGAACGCCCCGGGGGAAGTCGAATGCTCGAAATGAGCGAAATCTTTTTGTGATCCTTTCGTTCCCCGGTCGGAATGTGATCACCGGTTTGACGCAGGGTGATTCCCTTTTCGGTATTCGAGGGGGCGGAAAACGCGAAACCCGCCAAAGTGTCGAAAAGGGCGAAACCCGCGAAGGGCGCGTATCGGAATTGCCCGATTCCGCCCCGCCGGGCCCGCGAAGGAGCCCGAACCGAAGCCGGGGGCTCAGAAAGTGTTGGGTAACTGATCGGTTGCTTGGTGTGATGTGCGGGTGGTGATCCTCGTGGCCGGGGCGGCGCGAGGATCACCGTCGTGTGTGTTTGTGTGTGCAAGCCCTCCTACGACTCGTCGTTG
>NZ_VKHT01000945.1 GCF_014141535.1 Streptomyces alkaliphilus
GGCGGGGGGCGGTTCCCCCGGATTCACGCCGGTTCGCGGGGAGCCGGGAGAGCCGACCGGGTGCCGAAAGGCCGGCCGGGGCGCCGGGAAAGGTGTCCGAGGAGTGCCGGGGAAAGAGACCGTCACCCGTGTGAGCTGATGGGGCTGTTGTCCACATGATCCCGTATTAAGTTCTTCATACCCATTGGTCATCACCCGGGAGGGTCGGATGGTGCTGTCCATCTCCGGAGTCCTGCTGTTCGGGATCATCGTGTTCCTCTTCTTCCGAAAGGACGGTCTGAAACCGTCCCACGCCGTTGTGTGCGCGCTGTTCGGCTTCTATCTGGCGGGAACGGCCATCGGCCCCAGCATCCAGGCCGGGGGAGCGAGCCTGGCGAGCCTGCTGGGCGGGATCTCCCTGTGAGGCCCCCTCGCCTCCCCCGCCGAACGGCGCCGCGCACCGGCACGGTGAACGGGAACGGCACCACCCCGTGAGCGGTCGGACGGCACTTCGCGGGGTGGTCCGGTGCTCGGCGGTACCGGGACGCGGCGCCCGGCGGCTGGGCCGATCCGCACGGCGACGGTGGGGAGACCTCCCGGTGGAACGACGCGGCCCGGTGGTCGCGGCCGTCCTGGTCGGAACGGTCCTGCTGTACCTGATGCCCGCCGGGACCCTCCTGGCGGGCATCGCCGTGCCGGTGGCGTTGGTGGTGGCCGGCCTGCTCCCCGACCCGGAGTCGGAGGAGCCCCCGGGACCGGCGGAGGACCCGGGCGCGGCGGCGGCCCGCGAACGACGGTTGACCATGTTGCGCGAGGCACTCACCCCGTGGCCGGGTGGAACCGGCCCCTTCGGCTCCCCGACGGCCGGCGCCCCCGAGCCCCCGTCGGTGCCCCGGATGGCCGGTGGGGACGGCGCGGGAGCCGGTGGGGCCGGTCCCGACGAGGAGGACCCCGGGGACCCGACGGATGACGACGGGGAGCCCGTGCGCGGGGCCTTCGACCACCGGGGCCGCCCGGTGGCGCTGGAGATCCGCTACCCCGGATGCTTTCCCGACTGGGACTCCCCGGCCCGCGAACGGGTCGAGGATCTCGTGACCCGGCGCCTGGGGCACCGGGGAGACGTGCGGTTCGACTGGGACGGCGAGCGGGGCGTACTCGGCGTCCGGCCGGCCGATCCCCTCCCCGACGGCATCGGCGCACAGCCGTTCGTCACCCCGACCGACACGGTCGTGCTCGGTTTCACCGACCCGGAGTCCGGCGACCGCACCGTACCCGTGCGGCGCGTGCCCCCGGACGACCCCGGCGGTGAGGCCGTCGTGGCCGCCACTCCTTTGATGTGGCGGACGGGCCCCGAATCACCGACGCCTCACCTGCTGGTGGTCGGTGAACCCCGGTCGGGGGTGTCCGGGCTCCTGCGATCGGTGGTGCTGCAGGCCCTGCGGCGCGAGGAACCACCGCGCGACGGCTCCGTGGAGGTGGCGGTGGTGGACGGTGACGGCGGTGGCGGTTGGGAGTTCCTCCGGGGGCGCCGCGGGATCCGGGCGGTGGAGTACGGCCCCGTCGGGGCCGGAGCCCTGGTGGAGTGGGTGGTGGCGGAGACCGAACGCCGACTGCGGGACCGCGGAGGACCGCACGGGCACGGGGAGAGGGCGCACCCCGCGCTGTGGGTGGTGCTGGACCGCCCCTCGGTTCCCCTGGCGGCGGGTGCGGCGGACCCCGGGGTGCGGGCCCTGTTGCGCCGGGGGCGGGCCGCCGGGATCACGGTGGTGATCGGCGAACAGATCGACCACCTGCCCCCGGACCCGGAGTGGGCGGCGGATCTCCGCGCCCGGGTCGTTCTGGGCGGCCCGGGCGCCCGGGCCACCGCCGCGGTGACGGGCCCCTCCCCCTGGCGCCCCGGCGAGGGGCTGGGCGCGGCCCCTGGCTCTTATACACAACTGATCCATCC
>NZ_VKHT01000946.1 GCF_014141535.1 Streptomyces alkaliphilus
GTGGGAGGAGAGCGGCCGGGGGCTGGTGCTGGTGGCGGCGGTGGCGGTCGGCTGCGGGGTGATCCGCCGGGGCTCCGGCAAGACGGTGTGGGCGGAACTGGCGATCGTCCCGGTACCGGAGCACTCACCGGCCTGAGCCCTGCCGGGCCCGACCTCTTACGCGGCCTCGGCCACCGGCTCGGGACGGGTGCGCAGGGCGTCGAGTACGGCGGCGGGGTCGTCCGCGAAGAAGCGGACCGTGCCCACCTCGACGGTCCTGCCCAGCGGACGCGTGGCGGTGATCGGCCGGTCCAGTTCCAGGACGATGTTGGTCTGCGAGGAGACCGCCACCGCCAACCGGTCCCCGTCCACGCCGATCAGACCCTTCTCGTCGAAGCGGGACACGCGCCGCACGGCCGTGACCCGCTCGCGTGGTATCCGCAGGTCGAAGAAGGCCCCGTACCGCACCCGCACCTCGGTCGCCGTCACCACGTGCGGGCGGGTGGCGCAGGCCGCCATGACGGCGAACGCGATCAGGACCCCGTAGGCATCGATCACCAGAACCGTGACGCGCAGGGCCGTCGGTGCGTCGAGCGCCCGCAGCAGGAGCTCCAGCCCCACCAACTCCACGACCATGGCGGAGACGAAGACGCCCATCGTGAACGTCTGGGCCCCGGCGTAGGGCAGGGCGCGGGCGCCGGCCGGAACGCCGTGCCGGCGTCGCGCGATCCACAGGGTGAGGGCCGCCATGCCGGCCGCCTCGAACCCCAACAACCTCCGCACGGTGATCGGCACCAGCCGCTCGTACGTCAGGCGCACCGCTCTCCTGCGGCCTGCCCCCTCCCGGCGCGCGGCACGGAACAGGCGCGCGACGACCACCGTCTCCAGCGCGATCACACAGGCCACGAGCGTCCCGGAGACCGCCGGCACCGGCGGCGGGACGCTCACCCCGGAGGCGAGCAGGATCACCATCAGCAGCTCGCCGGGGATCACCAGACCCAGCGCGGCCCGCGCCGCGCGGAGCATCACCGCCGCTCCCGCAGCACGGTCACCAGCCGCCGGAACGTCTCAACCTGGGCGGGAGCCAGCTCGTGGGACAGCTCCTCCCACCAGTTCCGGTCTCCTGCCGAGTGGAGGTGCCGGAGCATCGCCGAGACCATCTCCTTCGGCAGGTAGTCGGCGATTCGGTCGACCACCACCGCGACCCGGGGGTCGTCGGGCTCGGCGTCGGCGAGGTCGTCCAACATCTTGTAGATGTCCCGGGCCCCGGCGGGCGCACCGGATTCCGTGAGTGGTCGGAAGAGCTCCGCGAGCGCGGCCCGCTCCGCGTCGCCGAGACCGGTGTCCATCAGGGCCAACATCTCGCGGTCCAGCGCGGCCGTTCCGGACGCCCCGGTCGGCAACCCGCGCAGCACCGAGGCCATCTCGGGGGAGACCACGGAGTCGGGATGCGGGTCGGCTTCCGCCAACAGAGCGGCGAGTCGGCGCCGTCGGGCGGCGATCTCCGCCTGCTGCCGGGCCAGGTCCGCGTCCAACTCGCTCAGCACCTCCCGCAGGTCGCGGCCCCGGTCGGCGGCCAGGGTGTTCCGGACCTCCTCCAGGGACAGGCCCAACTCCGCCAGCCGTCGCACCCGGGCGAGGGTCACGGCGTCCCGCAGGCGGTACTCCCGGTATCCGTTGCCCCGGCGCGGGGGCTCCGGGAGCAGCCCCATCCGGTGGTAGTGGCGCACGGTCCGGGTGGACACCCCGACCAGTGCCGCGATCTCGCCGATCCTCATGCGCCCAGTGAAAACCCTGACGCCACGACAAGGTCAAGCGCTCTCGGCTGCGCCGTCGGGTTCATCCCAGTCCGCAGTGTGATGGGGTGACCCGCTCGAAGGGGGCGACGCGGGGGACGTGCCGGGTGGTTCTCAGGGAGTGTGGGACTCTCCACCGGGCCGAGG
>NZ_VKHT01000947.1 GCF_014141535.1 Streptomyces alkaliphilus
TATAAGAGCCAGACCCGCCCCCGCCTCGCCGCGGACATCCGCAAGCAGGCCCGTCGCGGCGTGGTCTCCATCGTGCTCTGCCTCGAGGACTCCATCAGCGACGCCGAGGTGGCCGGCGCCGAGGAGAACATCGTGCGCAACCTCGCCCGGCTGCGCCGCGAGGCCCCGGCCGAGGAGGTGCCCCTGCTCTTCGTACGGGTCCGCCGGCCCGCCCAGATCACCGACCTCACGCTGCGGTTGGAGGAGGACGCCGAACTCCTCGCGGGCTTCGTGCTGCCCAAGTTCACCGCCGGGACCGGCCCCGCCTACCTCGACGCCCGCACCGCGGCCGAGGTCCTCTCCGGCCGCCGCGTCCTGGCGATGCCCGTCCTGGAGTCCCCCGAGTTCCTGCACCTGGAGACCCGGGCCCCCTCACTGGCGGCCACCGCCCGACTGCTGGACAAGCACCGTGAACGCATACCCGCCGTGCGACTCGGGGTCACGGACTTCTGCGCCGCGTACGGCCTGCGCCGCAACCCCGAGATGACCGCCTACGACGTCAAGATCGTCGCCTCGGTCATCTCCGACGTGGTCAACGTCTTCGGTCGCTCGGACGGCACCGGCTACACCATCACCGGCCCCGTCTGGGAGTACTTCCGCCCCCGGGAGCGCCTCTTCCGCCCCCAACTGCGCACCAGCCCCTTCAGCGGACGCGGTGAGGAGGAGTTGCGCACCCACCTCATCGAACGGGACATGGACGGTCTGCTGCGGGAGATCGGTCTGGACCGGGCCAACGGCCTGCTCGGCAAGACCTGCATCCACCCCTCGCACGTCCCCGTCGTGCACGCCCTCTCCGTGGTCACGCACGAGGAGTACAGCGACGCCCGCGACATCCTCGCCCACGGCGTGGAGGGCGGCGGGGTCCTGCGCTCCGCCTACACCAACAAGATGAACGAGGTGAAGCCGCACCGCACCTGGGCGGCACGCACCCTGCGTCGCGCCGAGGTCTTCGGTGTGGCGCGCGAGGACGTGGACGTCGTGGCGCTGCTCGCGACGGGCCTGCAATGAGCGCCGGACACGGCGCGGAACGTCGGGAGACATCGCGGATGACCACCGGACACGACCCCCTCGACCCGTCCCCCGATCCGACGGGGGCCCCGGAGTCCACCGGGATCATCCCGCCGACCGGGGAGTGGGTGGCCCGTCGACTCGGCGTCCGCCTGCGCCGGGTACCGTCCGCCCCGGCGCCCGGCGGCGCCGACCCGGAGCCCCCCGCGCTGCGCGACCTCCTCGGGCTGGCCGTGCGCCGCAACCCCCGCCGCGCCCACCTGCTGGTCTCCACCGTCCTGGGCAAACACATCCCCCAGCGCCCGGCGGTCGTCCACGGCACCGCCGTCGCCCTGGGGCGCCGGGTTCGCGCGCTGCTGGGGGACCGGGCCGGGGAGACGGTGGTCCTGGGGTACGCCGAGACCGCCACCGCGCTCGGCCACGGCGTGGCCGACGGCATCGGCGACGCCGTGTACCTGCACTCCACCCGTCGCGCGGTCCCCGGCATCCCGCCCGCCGGGGGGTTCGAGGAGGAGCACAGCCACCACACCTCGCACCTGCTGCTGCCCGCCGACCCCGAACTGCTCGACGGCGCGGGGCCGATGGTCCTCGTCGACGACGAACTCTCCACCGGGCGCACCCTGCGCAACACCATCGCCGTGCTGCACGCCCGACGTCCCCGGGACCTGTGGGTGGTCGTCACCCTCACCGATCTGCGCGGCCCGGCCGACGTCGCGGCGCTGGAGAAGACCGCCGCCGAACTCGGCACCCGGATCGAGGTGGTGGCCCTGGCCCGGGGCACCGTCGAACTCCCCGCCGACGTCCTCGAACGCGGTCGGGCGCTGGTCGCCGAGGAGGAGGCACGCGCCTGTCTCTTATACAAATCTGACGCTGC
>NZ_VKHT01000948.1 GCF_014141535.1 Streptomyces alkaliphilus
GTACCCCGCCACGCCCCCGGCCCCGCGTCCCGACTCAGATCAGGCGGCGGGCGGTGGCCCAGCGGGTCAGCTCGTGCCGGTTGGACAGCTGCAGCTTGCGCAGCACCGCCGAGACGTGCGACTCGACCGTCTTCACCGAGATGAACAGCTCCTTGCCGACCTCCTTGTAGGCGTAGCCGCGCGCGATCAGCCGCAGCACCTCGCGCTCGCGCTGGGTCAGCCGGTCCAGGTCCTCGTCCACGGGGGTGGCGTCGCTGGAGGCGAAGGCGTCGAGCACGAAGCCGGCCAGGCGCGGGGAGAACACGGCGTCCCCGTCGGCGACCTGGAAGATCGCCGCGACCAGGTCGTCGCCGGTGATGGTCTTGGTGACGTACCCCCGGGCGCCGCCCCGGATGACGCCGATGACGTCCTCGGCCGCGTCCGACACCGACAGCGCCAGGAACCGCACCGGCCGGTCGGCCGCCGCCATCAGGGACGCCGAGCGCCGCAGCACCTCCACGCCGCCGCCTCCGGGCAGGTGCACGTCCAGCAGCACCACGTCGGGCCGGGTGGCCTTGATGACGGTGAGTGCCTGATCCACGTCCCCGGCCTCGCCGACGACCTCCACCCCGGTCTCGTCGGTGCGGCCGATCTCGGCCTGCACGCCGGCCCGGAACATCCGGTGGTCGTCCACCAGCACCACCCGGACCCGCCCGGTCGGCCCCCCGCCGTTGCCGTTTCCGCCGTTCCCGCCGTTGCCGGTGGTTCCCTGCCCGCTGTTCACCGTCGTGCCTCCGCTTCCCGCCTCATTCGGCCCGCTGCCCCTGGTCCTGCCCGTCGCGTTCCATCGTCAGCACCACCTCGGTGCCCTCGCCGGGCGCGGTGCGCACCCGGGCGCTGCCGCCGTGGCGCTGCATGCGGCCGATGATGGACTCCCGCACGCCCATGCGGTCCCCGGGGACCGCGTCGAGGTCGAAGCCGGGACCCCGGTCGCGCACCGACACGAAGACGGTACGCCCCTCGACCTCCGCGAACACCTGCACGGGGCCGCCCTCGCCACCGTACTTGGCGGCGTTGACCATCGCCTCGCGGGCCGCCTGGAGTTGTGCCGAGAGGCCCTCGTCCACGGGGCAGTCGCCGACGCACACCACCTCGATCGGCACGCCGTGGTGGTCCTCGACCTCGGCGACGGTGGCGCGCACCGCCTCGGCGAAGGTGCCGGGCGCGGCCTCGGCCTCGCCCGCGTCGGCCTTCTCGCCGGCCGCGCCGGAGGCGGCCCGTTCGGAGGACTTGTACAGCCAGGCCCGCAGGTCGCGTTCCTGGGCGCGGGCCAGGCGGGCGACCTCGCGGGGGTTCTCCGCGTTGCGCTGGATGAGGGTGAGGGTGTGCAGGACGGAGTCGTGGATGTGGGCGGCGACCTCGGCGCGTTCCTGGGCGCGGATGCGCATGGTGCGTTCCTCGGAGAGGTCCTGCACGACCCGCACCAGGAAGGGGCCGGCGAGCAGGGCGATGCCGACGAGCACGGCCAGCGCCGCCTGGAGGATGCGGCTGAGGTCCTCGCTGGCGCCCTGCACGACGACGAACAGCACCACGCCGATGACCACGAGCAGCACGCCGGCCGCGCTGCGGGCCACCGGGAGCCATCCGCTGCGGCGGGTGACCTCGGCCCAGTGGGCGCGGCGGCTGTTGTCGACCTGCCGCCACACCACGGCGGCGCCGATGCCGATGAGGAACAGCGGCCAGACGTAGCCGATGCCGACCTGGTGCTCCAGGCTGTTCCACAGGGCGATGACGCCGATGCCGAGCACCACCAGGGCCAGGCCCCGGTTGCGGCGCGCGGCGCCGCGTCTGCCCTCGCGCTCGGCCTCCGGGGCGGCGAAGGGGTTCCCGGCCCCGGCCGCGCCGGCTTTGCCGGTGGCGCCGGCCGGTCGGGTGGGTCGC
>NZ_VKHT01000949.1 GCF_014141535.1 Streptomyces alkaliphilus
CCGGGGTGCTGCCGGCATGCGGGGCCTCCGGTGCGGTCGGCTGGGGGGCGGCGGTGCCCCCGGACGACGCTACGTGCCGGTAATCCCCTACCGCAAGATCGACGGCGGCACCCCCGGGGATGGCGGTGGTCACATCCGTGTCCGCACCCCGTACCCCCTCCGTGCCGGCGGCCGGCGACATCGGTTCACGGGGCAGGCGCAGGGCGGCGAGTGCTCCGATCAAAAGCAGCAGCGCGCTGGCCGCCAGGGCGGCGTGGGTCCCGGCGACGAAGGCGTTCACGGCCGCCGTGTGCAGCTCCGCGCCCGTCTCCCCGCCGATCGCGTCCGCGATGGCCCGCGCCTCCGCCAGGGAGTGGCCGACGGCCACCCGCTCCTCGTCGTCCAGTCCGCCCACCGCGCGAACGGCCGGGGCGTAGACGGCGTTCATGACGCTTCCCAGCAGAGCGATACCGAGGCCCGCCCCGAACTGGTAGGCGGTCTCGCCCAGCGAGGCGGCCTCACCGGCCTGGTCCGCCGGCGCGTCGTTGATCATCGATTCGTAGGAGCCGAAGAGGGTGGTCTCCAGACCGAAGCCCAGCAGCACGAAGCCGGTGATGAGCAGCGGCGGGTTGTCGTGGTGGCCGATCTGCAGGAGCAGCAGGACGGCCAGCGCGGTGAGCAGGAAACCGCCGGAGATCATCAGGCGGGGTCCCATGAGCCGCAGCATCCACGCGCCCATCAAACCGGCGGCGATCGCCGCCAGGCTCAGCGGCAGCAGCCGCAGACCGGTCTGCAGGGGAGTCAGGCCCAGCACCAACTGGAGGTACTGGGCCGCGATGAGCGCCAGTCCCACCAGGGCCAGCACGGTCAGGACGATGCAGCCGACGGAGGTGCCGAAGGCCGGCCGGGAGAAGGCGCTCAGGTCGATCAACGGGTGTGCCCGGGACCGCTGACGCCGGACGAAGGTGACGAGCAGCGCCGCACCCGCGACCCCCACCAGGAGGGTCCAGGGCGTCCACAGGTGACCGCCGCCGACCCGTTTGACCGCCAGGATCACGCAGAACAGGCCCGCGGCGGCGATCAGGGCCCCGGGGACGTCCCACGGCCCGGTACCCACCCGGCCACGGGACTCGGGGAGCAACCTGGCCCCCACGGGAAGACAGATGGCCATGAGCGGGATGTTGAGCAGGAAGACCGAGCCCCACCAGAAGTGCTCCAGCAGGATTCCCGCCACCAACGGTCCGACGGCGGCGCCGACGGCGGCGACGGCGCTCCAGATGCCGATGGCCATGGCCCTCTCCCTGCGGTCGGGGAAGACGTGCCGCAGGATGGAGAGGGTGGCGGGCATGATCATGGCCCCGCCCACGCCGAGCAGGGCCCGCGCGCCGATGAGCACGGGGGCGGACGTCGCGCAGGCCGCCAGGGCCGAGGCCACGCCGAAGCAGGCGTAGCCCATCAACAGCACGCGTCGGCGTCCGATCCGATCCCCCAGCGTGCCGAAGAGGATCAACAGCGAGGCGCAGATCAGCGGGTACACGTCCACGATCCACAACAGCTCGATCGGGCCGGGTCGCAGGTCGGCGCTCACCGCGGGGATGGCGACGTGCAACACGGTGGCGTCGAGGGCCACCAGGAACAGGCTCGCGCAGAGCACGACCAGGACGGCCCAGCGGTTGGCCGGACCCGCGCCGGGCGGGGGGGCCGCGGGGGCCCGGTCGCCGATGCCGGGCGGATTCGCTCCGGACGTCTGCGCCATCTGCACCTCCCTCTCGGCACCGTCCCGATGGGTCGGTGCCGTGGTCACCCCCGCGCCCCGGGAGAAGGCCGGGTGAACCGGACACGACGGGAGCGGTGCGGGGGACGGACGAGGAGTTAGCGTACGCCGGCCCCGGCAGCCGCTTCGCACGCCGGAACGGCGCGGGGCCGGGCGCGCGGGG
>NZ_VKHT01000095.1 GCF_014141535.1 Streptomyces alkaliphilus
GCGCCGCACCCACCGAACCCACCCCGTGACCCAACGCCCGCCGGGGCGTTCCGCTCCACACCCGCTCACACCTCAAAATACGAAGATCATTTACCTATTAGGAGTCGCCGTGCTCTCCGACCGGTCCACCCCGATCGTCCGTGCCACCCTCCCCGCCGTCGGTGCCGCGCTGGACCGGATCACCGATCGGTTCTACCGCCGCATGTTCGAGGCCCGGCCCGACCTGCTGCGCGACCTGTTCAACCGGGGCAACCAGGCCAACGGGGAGCAGCGACGGGCTCTCGCCGGCTCGGTGGCCGCCTTCGCGGGCATGCTCCTCGAGCACCCCGACCGCCGCCCGGACGCCATGCTGCGCCGCATCGCCCACAAGCACGCCTCGCTGGGGGTCACCGCCGAGCAGTACGACATCGTCCACCACCACCTGATGTCCGCCATCGGGGAGACCCTGGGGGAGGCGGTGACCCCCGGGGTCGCGGCGGCCTGGGACGAGGTCTACTGGCTGATGGCCCGGGCCCTGATCGCCCTGGAGGCCGACCTGTACCGGGAGGCGGGCACGGCCGCCGGGGACGTGTGGGGCCGCATGGAGGTGGTGGACCGGCGGCGGGAGACCGAGGACGTCGTCACCCTCGTCCTGCGGCCGGTCGACGATCGGCCGCTCCCGCCCTTCCGTCCCGGCCAGTACGCGGGAGTACGCGTCGAACTCCCGGACGGGGCACGCCAGATACGGCAGTACAGCCTGATCGGTCCGGCCGACGGATCCGAGCGGTGGATCTCGGTCAAGCGGGTCCGGGGCACCGGAGGAGCCGACAGTGCCGACGGCACCGGGGGCACCACGGCCCCGGACGGTGAGGTCTCCGCCCTCCTGCACGACCGGGTCCGGGTCGGGGACGTCCTGGACGTCACCCTTCCGTTCGGCGACCTCCCCCTGCCGGAGGGCCGGGGACCGATCCTGCTGGCCTCCGCCGGCATCGGGGTCACACCGCTGCTCGCGATCCTCGAGCACCTGGTGGCCAACGGCTCCGACCGCCCCGTCATCGTCGCGCACGCCGATCGCTCCCCCGCCGACCACGCCCACCGTGACCTCCAGCGGGACCTGGTCGGGAAGCTGCCGGACGCCTCACTGCGGGTGTGGTACGAGCGCACCGCGGACGGCGCCCCCGGTGGGCCGATGAACCCGGCCGAGCTCGAGCTCCCGCCCCACCCCTCGACGACCACGGCGTGGCTGTGCGGCCCGCTGCCCTTCATGCGGGCGGTGCGCAACGACCTGCTGGAGCGCGGCGTGCCCGCCGCCAACGTGCACTACGAGATCTTCGGTCCCGACCTGTGGATCGCCGACCACTGATCACCCCGGGGAGCAGGCGGCGCGGCTCAACCGGCCGCGCCCGTGCGGCGGGGGCGCGAGGAGCGTCCCCGCCCGGCGCCGCGGCGTCCGGGTCGCCGGTCCGAACGCGCCGGGCCACCGGCCGGCTCCTCCGGCGGTTCGGGCAGCCCGGCGAGGGCCGCCTCCGCCCGCTCGAGGAGTTCCCCGAGCGGGGGCGGGACCGTGTCGTCGCCGAGCCCGGCCAGGAAGTCCTCGGTCGGCGGGGCGGTCAGGCGTCGTCGCTCGACACCACGTCGGGAGTGCGGCGAGTCCACGTCCAGGGCCAGCCGCCAGGAGTGCAGCCGGGTGCGGTCGCCGCGCTCGGCGCTGTCCCGGTCGAAGAGGGGGTCACCCTCGATGGGGTGGCCGATCCAGGCGAGGTGCACCCGGATCTGGTGGCGACGTCCGGTGATCGGCCGCACCACCAGGAAGGAGTGGTTCGCGCCCTCCCACACCCGGGCGAAGGTGGTGAGGGAGGGGTAGCTCCGTTTCCCGGACGGCTCGACCCCGGGGTCCGGGGGCGTCAGGGACCAGGTGCGGCCGTCCTCCCCGTCGCGCGTGATGTCCTCGCGCCGGCCCGCCGGCCGCACCCGGTTCTTGCGCCCCGTGGTCAGCGGCATATCGATCGTCCCGCTCTCCGGCAGACCGGTGGAACGGGTGATCACCAGATAGTCCTTCTCCACCGTCCGTCGGTTGAACTGCCGGGTGAGGTCGCCGTGGAAGCGCAGCTCCCGGGCGAGGAGGACGAGGCCGGAGGTGACCTTGTCGATGCGGTGCACGGGGAAGAGTCGCTCACCGTGTTCGGCGGCCATCTCCACCAGATCGGTGTCGTGGCGCTCACCCGTCACCGAGATCCCGGCCGGCTTGTTGAGCGCGAGGATCGCCTCGTCCTCGTAAACGAGCGAGGCCGCCCGCAGCTCGGGCCAGGAGGTCGGCCAGGAGGTCACCGGTGGTCCCTTCGACAAAGGCGGCCCGGGGGCGCGGAGCCACCCACGGGGAGGAAAACGCAAGTCTACGGGCGCCGGCACCGCCCGCCCGGCTCGGTCGGGAGGGGCCGGCTTCCGGGCCCGCCCGACCACATACCGAACCGACCGGCCCCGTCGGCCCGGGGATCCGGCGGCCGGTCGACCGCCCCGGCGTGCCGAGCGGTCAGTGATCGACGAGCTGCCCGGCCAGCTTCTCCCGGATCTCGGCGCTGTTCTTGTTGAGGCCGATGACGGTGACCTTCTTGCCCCGAGCCGCGTACTTGGTCTCCACCGCGTCCAACGCCGCCACCGAGGAGGCGTCCCAGATGTGCGCGGAGGACAGGTCGATGACCACGTCGTCGGGGTCCTCGCCGTAGTTGAACCGATGGACCAGGTCGTTGGAGGAGGCGAAGAACAGCTCGCCGGTGACCGAGTAGACGACCTGCTTGCCCTCGGGGTCCACCACGCCGGAGACGTTCGCCAGGTGGGCGACGCGGCGGGCGAAGGCGATCACCGCGGTGATCACGCCGACGATGACACCGATGGCCAGGTTGTGGGTGATGACCACCACGACCACCGTGACCGTCATGACGACCGTCTCGCTGATCGGCATCCGGCGCAGGGTGTCGGGGGCGACCGAGTGCCAGTCGAAGGTGGCGAAGGCGACCAGGACCATCACCGCGACCAGGGCGGCCATCGGGATCCGCGAGACCACCGGACCGAAGGTGATGCACAGGATCATCAGGAAGACGCCGGCGAGGAAAGTGGACAGGCGGGTGCGGGCGCCGGAGGTCTTCACGTTGATCATGGTCTGGCCGATCATGGCGCAGCCACCCATGCCACCGAAGAATCCGGTGATCACGTTGGCGACGCCCTGACCGATGGACTCGCGGGTCTTGTTGGAGTGGGTGTCGGTGATGTCGTCCACCAGCTTGGCGGTCATCAGCGACTCCATCAGGCCCACCAGGGCCAGCGCGAGCGCGTAGGGGGCGATGATCGCCAGTGCCTCACCGGTCAACGGCATGTCCGGCAGACCCGGCACCGGCAGCGCGGAGGGCAGCTCACCCTTGTCCCCGACCGTCGGTACGGCGATGGCGGCGGCGATGGTGATGACGGTCAGCACCACGATGGAGACCAGCGGTGCGGGCACCACCTTGGTGATCCGGGGGAAGAGGATCATCATGGTCAGGCCGGCGACGACCAGCGGATAGACCGCGAAGGGGACGTTCCGCAGCTCGGGAACCTGGGCCAGGAAGATGAGGATGGCCAGGGCGTTGACGAAGCCGACCATGACGCTGCGCGGGACGAACCGCATCAACCGGGCGACCCCGAGGGCGCCCAGGATGATCTGGAAGATCCCACCCAGGATGACCGCGCCCACCAAATAGCCGAGGCCGTACTCGTGGTTGAGCGGGGCGATGACCAACGCGATCGCGCCGGTGGCCGCGGAGATCATCGCCCGACGGCCACCGACGATCGAGATCACCACGGCCATGGTGAAGGAGGCGAACAACCCCACGCCGGGATCCACGCCGGCGATGATGGAGAAGGAGATCGCCTCGGGGATCAACGCCAGGGCCACGACCAGACCGGCGAGGACCTCGGTGCGGAAGACCTTCGGTGAGGCGAGGCAGGCGGGGCGGGACAGGCGCGGCCGACGGACCGCGGTGGTATCGGCGGACATGCTTCCGTTTCCGTTCGGGCACGCGGACAACCACCGCGCGCGGGCAGGCGGGACAGCCCCGGGGCACGACGGACTCCGGGCCGAATGTGGTGGAGGTCTTCCGCGTTCGCGACGCGGCGAGCGGGTCGGCGGCGGACACTGCGGCGCCCGGCGGGCGTCGTTGCCCGGAAGGCATGGGGTGGAGGGGACGGAGCCGATGCGCCCGAACCCGGGACGCGGGGCCTCCCGCTCGCCGAGAACTCTACCCTTACGTGAGGGATGATCTCGACCGTCGTTGAATCCACGGCCGGAAAATCCCTGGTGAACACTGTGCGAGTGATCACAACCACAGGCCCCGGGGTGACGTCTCGGCAAAGTCCCGGGGGCGCTCCGGGGACGTTCGTCCCGGTGTGACGGGCCGGTAGGCTGTGGGACCACGCGGGCCGGCCCCGACCGGGGACGAGGAAAGGGCGACAGGGTGACGGACGAGGGGCGACACATGCAGATCGGCCGGGTGGCCGAACGCACCGGGTTGTCCCTGCGCACCATCCGGCACTACGAGGAGGTCGGCCTGGTGATCCCCTCGGCCCGCAGCAAGGGCGGTTTCCGGCTGTACACCGAGGCGGACGTCGAACGTCTCATGGTGATCCGGCGGATGAAGCCGCTGGACTTCTCCCTGGAGGAGATGGGTGACCTCCTGGAGGTCGTCGACGCCCTGGCCGCCGAGGACCCGGCCCCCTCACCGGAGGAGGCCGAGCGGCTGCGCGAACGGCTGCGCGCCCACCAGCAGATCGCGGACGCCCGCTGCGAGAAGCTGCGCGCCCAACTCCTCGCCGCCGAGGACTTCGCCGCCACCCTCAAGCGGCGCCTGGCGTCCTCGCGACGCTGACCCGTCCCCGCGCCGGGCCCCCCGCGGCGGGAACCGTCACTGCTCGTGCGCGGCGATCAGCGACTCCAGCGGGTGGTCGGGGAACTCCCGCTCGAAGGAACCGGCGTGCCAGCGGTTGGGGAACAGCGCCAGAACCGCGCCGTCCTTGACCCGGGTCATGGACTCGCCGTGCACCAGCCGCGAGGCGTCCAGTGCCGCGCCGCCGGCGGCGTCGGTGGCCCGGGCCAGGTTGTAGGGCAGATGCTCCAACTTCACCGCGGCGCCGAACTCGTGCTCCATCCGGTGGGCCACCACGTCGTACTGCATGGGGCCGACCGCCGCCAGCACGGGGGCCTGTTCCCCCCGCAGGAGGGAGATCAGCACCTGGACCACGCCCTCCTCGTCGAGCTGGGCGATGCCGCGCCGGAACTGCTTGGACTTCCCGATGTCCATCGGCCGGGCGACGGCGAAGTGTTCGGGGGCGAAGGTCGGCATGGGCGGGAACTCCACCTTCTTCCCCGTGTACAGGGTGTCCCCGGGAGTCAGCGCGCCGGCGTTGACCAGGCCCACCACGTCGCCCGGGTAGGCCAGTTCGAGCGAGGAACGCTCCTGGCCGAAGACGCTGTGGGCGTACTTGGTGGCGAAGGGGCGGCCGGTGGCGGCCCGGGTGACGGTCATGCCCCGTTCGAAAACCCCGGAGCAGACCCGGACGAAGGCGATCCGGTCGCGGTGCGAACGGTCCATGTTGGCCTGCACCTTGAACACCAGCCCGGAGAACTCGGCGTCCACCGGCCGGTGTCCGCCGGCGGCCAACTCCCGGGGCCCGGGCGGCGGGGCGAGGTCGACCACCGCGTCCAGCAGCAGGCGGACACCGATGTTGGACAGGGCGGCCCCGAAGAAGACCGGAGTGGTCTTTCCCGCCAGGAAGGTCTCCCGGTCGTGCACGGCGCCGGTGGCCGCCAGCAGCTCCAACTCCTCCAGCGCGGTGTCGCGGTCCTCCCCCAGCGCGGCGGCCTCCTCCCCCGTCAGCCGCTCCTCCTCCGCCGCCCGTTCCCCGCCGGGGGCCCGGGTGTAGCGCAGGACGGCGTCGGGGTCCCGGGAGTCGATCAACCCGGTCATGTGGCCGGCGATGCCGACCGGCCAGGTCACCGGGGTGGGCTGGATGCGGAACTCGCGCTCGATCTCGTCGAGGAGTTCCAGGGCCTCGCGGCCGGGACGGTCCCACTTGTTGATGAAGGTGATCACCGGCACGCCGCGGTGCCGGCAGACGTCGAAGAGCTTGCGGGTCTGCTCCTCCAGGCCCTTGGCCGCGTCGACCAGCATGATCGCGCAGTCCACGGCGGCCAGCACCCGGTAGGTGTCCTCGGAGAAATCGGCGTGGCCGGGGGTGTCGAGGAGGTTGAGCACCCGGTCACGGTGCTCGAACTGCAGGACGGCGGAGGTCACCGAGATGCCGCGGGCCTGCTCCATCGCCATCCAGTCGGAGGTCACCCCGCGCCGGTCGCCCTTGCCGTGCACGGCACCGGCGGAGGTGATGGCCCGGGCGTGCAGAGCCAGTGCCTCGGTCAGGGTGGACTTGCCGGCGTCCGGGTGGGAGATCACCGCGAAGGTGCGGCGCCGGGGCGCCTGGGTCGCCGCCGCTGCCGCCGAGGTGGGATCGTTCACCGCTGGTGCCGCCGTTCGGGGTCGTTCCTGATCCGACCGGGGGTTCCCGGTCGGGGGCGTGCCGGTCGGGAGTCCTCCATCGACGCCCGGGCGCCGACGCGCACCCGCAAATCTACCCCCGCGTAAGGGTCCGGGGAAAACCCGATGCCCCGGCCTCCGGGGCCCGGGTCACCAGTGGGCGGGACGCCCGAGGCCGGCGGGGGCGAGTGCGGGCCACCGGTTTTCCCGCCCCGGGAGCCTCCGGGCCGTGGAGTGGCACGCGCCACACGGAAAGCGGCGGGTCGGGGGCTGGCCGGCGGGTTACCGACCGGTTAGCCTGCTCATGCGAGCGGTATCCCGCTCAGGCGGTTTGGTGACGCAACCGCCGGAGTGCCTTCGGTCCGGCACTCCACCCGCACCGCGCGGCGGGCCCCGGGACAGGGTCCGCCGTTCCGTACCACCGGAGCCGTCGTGCCCCGGCGGACGCGGCGGGCCCCGCCCGTCCCGTCGCCGTCTCTCCCCACCGGCCCGCGACCCGCGGCTGAGCCGGCCCGCACCGCCACCACCGACCCGACCCCCTCGGCGCCGCCGCGCCGGGGGTCGGCTCGGCACGCGACATCGGGCCGTGCGCCCGCCGGGTCGCCCTCGCACCCGAGGACTCCACCCGTGCAGATCCCGCACACCCCCGACCGCTTCCTCCGGCGATTCCCCGACCGATTCCCCGACCGATTCCCGCCGACCGACCGCTTTGCCGAGCGCTTCGCGCCGACCGACCCGGCCGTACCGGAGGAGGACCCCGACCGGGGCGACCTCCTCCGGTACGGCTGGAACGAGCACGTCTTCGACGCCTTCTCCCCGTACGCCGGCCAGGGCCTGCTCCCCGGCAGGGTGGTGCGCGTCGATCGCGGCGGCTGCCGTCTGATCACCGACCGGGGAGCGGTGCGCGTCGAGCACGCCGACACCCCCGCCGGCGTCATTCGCGACGACGACCCGACCGCGCCGCCCTGCCCCGGTGACTGGGCCGTCCTCGCCCCGCTGCCCGACGGCCGATGGCGGCTGCACGCCCTGCTGCCCCGCCGCACCGTCCTGCTGCGCTCCGGCGCGGGCCGCCGCAGCGGGGCGCAGGCCCTGGCCGCCAACGTCGACCGCGTGGTGGTCGCGGTCCCCCTGCACACCGAACCCGTCCCCGGCCGGACCGAACGGCTGGTCTCCCTGGCGTGGGCGGCCGGCGCCCAACCGGTGGTCGTCCTCACCAAGGCCGACCTCGCCCCGGATGTGGGCCAGGCGATCACCGACACCACCGCCGTGGCGCCCGGTGCCCCCGTGCTCGCCGTCCGCGCCCGGACCGGGGAGGGACTGCCCGCCCTGGCCGATCTCCTGGCCCACGTCACCTCCGTGGTCGTCGGCCCCTCGGGGGCGGGGAAGTCCACCCTGGTCAACGCCCTGCTGGGCCGGGAGGAACAGCGGGTGAGCCGGATCCGGGAATCCGACGGACGCGGCCGGCACACCACCACCAGCCGCGACCTGCTCCCGCTGCCCGGCGGCGGGGTGCTCATCGACACCCCCGGCATCCGCGGTGTCGGTGTGTGGGGGGCGCGCGAGGGCATCCGGCGCACCTTCGCGGACGTGGAGGAACACGCCGGGGGGTGCCGTTTCGCCGACTGCTCCCACACCGCCGAACCCGACTGCGCGGTCCTGGCCGCCGTGGAGAACGGGGAACTGCCAGAACGCCGACTGGCCGGCTACCGCAAGCTCCTGAGGGAGGAGGCCAGGGAGGCGTCCCGCACCGACGCCCGCCTGCGCGCCGACCGTCCGCGGGAGTTCAAGCGGCGGCACCGGGTGATGGAGGAGCACATGAACCGCAAGTACGGGCCCGGGGGCCGAACCGATCGTCGGTGACCCGGGGCGCCGTCACCGGCCCCCACCCCGGGGCCTGTTCACCGAGAGCGAACAGGCCCCGGTCGGTGGGCCCGGACCACCGCGCCGGCATCCGGAAGCGTCCCCCGCCCGCCGTATGGTCGTCGCCATGACTCCCTCCATCGCCACCACCACGCGTGTCAGCCGCGAGGACCTGCTGGAGTTCGTCCGGCCCCGTCACCGGGCCCTGGTCATCACCCGTCGCGCCGACGGCGAACCCCAGGCGTCCCCGGTGACCTGCGGGGTGGACACCGCCGGCCGGATCGTCGTCGCGACCTACCCCGAGCGGGCCAAGACCCGCAACCTGCGCCGGGACCCGCGCGCGAGCGTGGTCATCCTGTCCGACGACTGGAACGGCCCCTGGGTCCAGATCGACGGCACCGCCGTGATCCTGGACGTACCCGAGGCCGTCGAGCCGCTGGTGGAGTACTACCGCTCCATCTCCGGCGAGCACCCCGACTGGGCCGAGTACCGCCGGGCCATGGTCGGCCAGGGCAAGTCGCTGCTGCGGATCGTGCCCGAACGCTGGGGGCCGGTCGCCACCGGCGGCTTCCCCGCCCGCCTGGCCGAGGACTGAGCCCCCCCGCGCCGTTGCCGGTCGCGGACCCGGTGGGGCGGGGGAGACACCCCGCCCCACC
>NZ_VKHT01000950.1 GCF_014141535.1 Streptomyces alkaliphilus
GCCCCTGCCCGTACCCGGGCCTGGAACCCTTCACCGTCGACGACGCCGGTTTCTATCACGGCCGTGAGCGGCTGGTCGCGGACCTCCTGGACGCCTGCACCCGCGCCACCGCGTCCCCCTCCTCTCCGCTGATCGTCGTCGGGCCCTCGGGTTCCGGCAAGACATCCCTGCTGCGCGCCGGGCTGCTGCCCGCCCTGCGCCGCGCGGCCCCCGAGGAGCTTCCCGGCGCCGCGCACGCCCCCACCATCCTGCTCACCCCCGGGGAGCACCCGCTGCACACCCTGGCGGCCCGGATCAGCCCGGACCGGCCGCCGAGCGGCGAGGAGTTGACCGAGCGGCCCGAGGCCCTCGCCCGACTGATGGCGGGGACGAGAGCCGAGGACGCCGGACCCATCGGGCCGCTCCTGATCGTGGACCAGTTGGAGGAACTTTTCACCGCCTGCCCGTCCGCCCGCGAACGAGAGGCCTTTGTGCGCGCCCTGCGGGCCGCCGCCGAGGCAGGCGCCCTCGTGGTACTCGCGCTGCGTTCCGACTTCTATCCGCACGCCCAGGCCCTGCCCGACCTCGCCGCGGTGCTGCGCGACCATCAGGTCCTGGCCGGACCGCTGAGCCGTGAGGAGCTGCGCGCCGCGATCGAACGCCCTGCGGCGGAGGCCGGCCTCGTCCTGGAGGACGGACTGGCCGACCTGCTCCTCACCGAGTTGGGCGCCGTGGACCAAAACCGCGGGTCCGCCGGCGTGCTGCCGCTGCTCTCCCACGCCCTGTGGGCCACCTGGCGGCGGCGCAGCGGCGGGCGGCTGACATTCGCCGGATATCGGGCCGTCGGAGGCATCGGCAGCGCCATCGCCCAAACAGCCGAGGAGGTGTACGAGGAGCTGGACGCGGCGGGCCGGGCCGCCGCCCGGCTGTTGCTCACGCGCCTGGTGCGCATCGACAGCGAGACCGCGGACACCGGCCGCGCGGCCGACCGCCAGGCCCTGCTGGAGGGCCTGCCGAACCCCGCAGCCGGAGCGGAAGCGCTGCGACGACTGGTGGACGCCCGGCTGGTGACCGTGGACAACCGGACCGTCCGGATCAGCCACGACGCGCTGTTGCGCGCCTGGCCCACGCTGCGCGAGTGGATCGACGCCGACCGGGAATGGCTGCGGGTCCGGCGTCCGATCGCCGCCGACGCCGACGAGTGGTGGGCCTCGGGGCGCGAGCCGTCGCTGCTGTACCGAGGGGTGCGGCTGGCCGCTGCCCGGGAAAGCGCCGAGCGCGCCGGGCTGACCACGGCCACCGGACAGCCCGGCGCGGCCCCCGCCACCGACCCGGACCCCAGGCTGACCACGTTCCTGCGCCACTCCTGGCGCCATGAGCGGCGTCGTCGGCGGGCCCGCACGGCCGTCCTCTCCGTCCTCGTGGTACTGGCGCTGCTGGTCGCCGCCGCCGGGGTCACGGCCATCGTCTACCAGCGGGAAGCCGTCGCCGAGAGGGATGCCGCCGAGGCCCACCGTGCCGAGGCCATGGCCCGCCTCGTCGCCGCCGACGCCGCCCGGCTACGCGACTCCCGGTCCGGCCTGTCCCGACAACTCGGCCTGATCGCCTACCGATTGGACCCCGAGGTGGGCTTCGGTCCGCTGCTGGCCGCGCACGAGACGCCCGGGACATACCACCACGCCGCGGTCGTGGCGGACCTGGACGTGCCCGCGGACGGATCCATGCTCGCCATGAACGCCGACGGCGATGTCGTGCTGTGGAGCACTGCCGGGACCGGCGAGCTGGCGCGGCTGCCGGGCACCGGCCCGGGACCCGTCGCCCTCAGCGGGGACGGACGCCTCCTCGCGGCCGTGGCCCCCACCGAACGCGAGGTCCCGGCCGGAGAACTGGCGACAGCGGGCACCGTACGGCTGTGGGACACCACCGACCCCACCTC
>NZ_VKHT01000951.1 GCF_014141535.1 Streptomyces alkaliphilus
GCCGTGGAGGTGGCCGCGCCGGAGCCGTCGGCGGAGGCGGCGGAGGTCTGCCGGAGCCTGGCCGACGCCCTGCCCCCGGAGGTGGAGGGCCGGGAGCGCCGTGACGTGGAACCCGCCTCGCCCCACACGGCCGCGTGGGGTGACCCGGCGATCGTGTTGCGCTGCGGGGTGCCGGACCCGGCGGTGCTCGACCCGTTGGACCCGGCCTACGACCCGTTCGCCGACGCGCTGGCGGTCAACGACGTGTCGTGGCTGATCGAACCCGACGCGGGTGGCGACGGCTACCGCTTCACCACCACCGAGCGCACGGTGCGGGTGGAGGTGAGGGTCCCCTCGGCGTACGCGCCGGAGACCGGGGTCCTGGTGGACCTCGCCGAGGCGGTGGCCGGGGCGGTGCCGCTCGATCCGCTGTGGAAGGGGCACACCGACCACGGCTGAGCCGGGCCGTTTCCCCACCCGTCCCGTCCGACCGCTCCGTGCGGTGTCCCGTCGGCCCGTCCCGTCGCTTCCGCCGCCACCCGGGCGGCCGGGTGGGGACGGGAGCGAGGGGACGGGACGGAGCGCGTGCCGGCGGGGGTCAGCGCAGGCCGGTGGGGCGCCGCAGGGCCGCCCGGATGAGCGTGTCGACCAGCTCCGGGTAGCCCACCCCGCTCTCCTGCCACATCCGGGGGTACATGGAGATCGGGGTGAAGCCCGGCATGGTGTTGATCTCGTTGATGACGAACCGTCCGTCCTCGGTGAGGAAGAAGTCGGCGCGGACCAACCCTTCGCAGGAGGCGGCCTCGAAGGCCCGGACCGCGAGGCCGCGCACCCGCTCGGACTCCTCCGCGGAAAGCGGCGCGGGAACGATCCCCTCGGCCGAGTCGATGTACTTGGCCTCGAAGTCGTAGAAGTCGTGGGAGGTGGTGGGCGGGATCTCCGCCGGCACGCTGGCCCGCGGGCCCTCCTCGAACTCCAGGACACCGCACTCGATCTCCCGTCCCCGCACCATCGCCTCGACGATGATCTTGGGGTCGTGGCGTCGGGCCTCGGCGATCGCCTCGTCCAGGTCCTCCGGGCCGTTCACCCGGCTGATACCCATGGACGAACCGGCCCGGGACGGCTTGACGAAGAGTGGCCAGCCGTGGCGGTTGGCGAATTCGGTGAGGCGGGCCCGCACCCCGGCCGGGTCGCGTTCCTCCTCCCGTGGCCGTACCACCGTGTAGGGGCCCACCGACAGGCCGAAGGAGGTGAAGACGCGCTTCATGTACTCCTTGTCCATCCCGATGGCCGAGGAGAGCACGCCGGAGCCGACGTAGGGGATGCCGGAGAGCTCCAGCAGCCCCTGGAGGGTGCCGTCCTCGCCATAGGGGCCGTGCAGGACCGGGAAGACGACGTCCACGTCCCCCAGCACCTTGGGGACGGCACCCGGTTCGGTGTAGACGACCTCGCGGCTGCCGGCGGTGACCGGGAGCAGCACGCCGCCGGAGTCCGACTCCGCGAGGTCGTCCACGGCGGGGAGCCGGCGATCGGTGATCGCCATCCGTTCGGGTGCGTCGGCGGTCAGGGCCCACCGGCCGTCGGCGGTGATGCCGATGGGCAACACCTCGTAGCGCTCGCGGTCGATGGCGTTCAGCACGGCGCCCGCGGTGACCACGGAGATGGCGTGCTCGGAGCTGCGGCCTCCGAAGACGACGGCGACGCGCGGCTTGAGGCGCTGAGGGCTCGAAGAGGGGCCCCCGGGGGGCGACTGGCTGCTCATATCGCCCCGAGGCTACCGAACACCGGTTCCGCCGGCCGGCGGCGCCCGGTGGTTCGCGCACGGATTCCCCCGGCCGGCCGGGGCACGGCGGGACGGAGGGGTGAAAGCCGGGCACTCCGCGCCGGGGCACGGGGACCGGGCCGAAGCGGAAGCCGCGCGGGTGGGGCCGGGAG
>NZ_VKHT01000952.1 GCF_014141535.1 Streptomyces alkaliphilus
CGGCGGGACCGGCGGGGCCGGTGCCGACGAGAAGAGCGGCGGCGGATCGGACGCGGGGGCCGACCGGATCGGCCGACCCCGACTGTCCGGCGAGCCCGTCGCGGACGGTGAGCGGGACGCAGGTGACCTCCCGCTGCCCGACGCCGGGGAGGCGTCCACCCGTCTCGCCGCGCTGCGGGACCTGATCACCGCCGGCTCCTCCGCCCCGGTGCTCGTGCAGGCCGCGGTGGTGCACGGGGAACTGTTGGCGCTTCGCCCCTTCGGCTCCCGCAACGGCATCGTGGCCAGGGCCGCCTGCCGCATCGTGCTCACCGGCGGCGGCCTGGACCCGGGCGCGGTCGCGCCGGCGGAGGTCGGTTTCGCGGAACAGGGCCCGGACGCCCACCACGCGGCGCTGGCCGAGTACGCCTCGGGAACCGCGGAGGGGGTCGCCCGGTGGATCGCCCACTGCGGGCGCGCGGTGGAACTGGGGGCCCGGGAGTCCGTGGCGGTGTGCGAGGCGCTTCAGCGCGGCGCCGCCTGAGGGCACCCGCGCCCGCGGCCGGTCGCGCCGGGCCCGCACACGGAAGCGGCGGCGACGCGTGAGCGTCGTCGCCGCGGGACACGCGCACCGGGTGATCAGGCGTGCGATTCCGAAGTGCCCACCGGGGGGAGTTCCGTGCCCCTCTCCCCGATGCGGCGGCCCTGTCGCGGGTCGGCTGCGCGTGGGTGCCCGATGATCACATGTCCGTTGTTCCGGGTCGCCGACGGGATCGGTGACGACTCCGTCGGGGCCCTCGACCCTCCGGGGTCGATACCTCCTTTGTACTCCCCTCCGACCATGATCGGAAGCGGGGAAAGGTGATAAAAGGGACGAATCGTGGAAAGGGGGTCGAACGGCGACCCGCCGGGACCACCGGCCGGGCCCACCGGCGCCCGGCCGGGACCGTCAGCCGCCGGCGCGGGCCGACCGTTCCCGCGCCCACCACCAGCGCGCCACCAGCGCCGCCCCCACGGCGGCACCCAGCGCCAGACCCACCGCCAGCGCGGGCCGGGTCGGCGGGACCGACATCCTCCGGCGCAGCGGTACCGGACGGTTGAAGGCCAGGACCGGCCAGTCCCGGGCCAGGGCCTCCCGGCGCAGCGCGCGGTCGGGGTTGACCGCGTGCGGCATGCCGACCGCCTCCAACATCGGCACATCGGTGATCGAATCGCTGTAGGCCCAGCACCGCTCCAGGTCGTAGCCCCGCGTCTCGGCCAACTCGCGGACGGCCTCCGCCTTGGTCGGTCCGTAGGCGTAGTACTCGATCTCGCCGGTGTAGCGGCCCTCCTCGACCACCATCCGGGTCGCCACCACCCGGTCGGCGCCCAACAGCGCGCCGATGGGCTCGACGACCTCGGCACCGGAGGTGCTGACGATCACGATCTCCCGGCCGGCGGCCCGGTGCTCGGCGATCAGGGCCGCGGCCTCGGCGTAGACGAACGGGTCGATCATCTGGTGCAGGGTCTCGGCGACGATCTCCCGGACCTGCTGGACGTTCCACCCGCGACACAGTGCCGAAAGCATCTTCCGCATGCGTTCGGTCTGTTCGTGGTCGGCGCCCCCGACCAGATAGACGAACTGGGCGTAGGCGGTGCGCAGCACGGCCCGGCGGTTCATCAACCCGCCCCGGTAGAAGGGGCGGCCGAACGCCAGGGTGCTCGACTTGGCGATGACCGTCTTGTCGAGATCGAAGAAGGCCGCCGTGCGCGGGCGCGGGGGATTTTCCACGCGCCCGAGCATAATCGCCCGCCATTCGGCGTACCCGGGGCCGTCCCGGTTTGCCTATCGGGCCCATCGGGTACACCATGGAAGTCACGGATCGTTCGCGACCGTGCAACCCGGTTCGGCTCCTACCCCCCCCGGAGCCGACCGCGGAAGACGACCCCCGCTC
>NZ_VKHT01000953.1 GCF_014141535.1 Streptomyces alkaliphilus
CTCGCCGGCCCGCCCCCGGCCCCGGAACTGCTCGCCGAGCTGGTCGGCCGTCCCCACGAACACGGCACCCTCGTGCGGATCGGGGACTGGACCGCGGCCCCCCTGCTGGTCGCCGGTGAACCCGCCGGCGTGCTCGCCGCCGCCGGCGCAGACGAGGCCGCGCTGACCGCCGCCGCCACCCTCGTCTCCCGCAGTCTGGACCACGCCGACCTGCGGCGGGCCAGGGCCCGCATCGCCCGGGCCGACCTGCGCACACTGCGCGCCCAGATCTCCCCGCACTTCCTGCACAACGCCCTGGCGGTGATCGCCGCCCGCATCCGCACCGACCCCGACCGGGCCCGCGGCCTGCTCACCGACTTCGCCGACTACCTGCGCTACAGCTTCTCCTCGCGCGGTGACTACGCCACCGTCGCCGATGAGCTCCAGGCCGTGCAGACCTACCTGGAACTGCAACGAGCCCGGTTCGACGACCGCATGGAACTGACCGTGCGGATGGCCCCGGAGATCCTGCCGGTGGCCATCCCCTTCCTGATCATCCAACCGCTGGTGGAGAACGCCGTGCGGCACGGCCTGGAACCGAAACCCGGCCCCGGCTCGATCACCGTCTCCGGTTACGGCGAGGGACCTCTGTGCGTCATCGAGGTCGAGGACGACGGCGTCGGGATGGACCCCGGGCTGGCCCGCGCCATCCTCGCCGGCTCCGGCCCACCGGCCAAGCGGGTCGGCCTGGCCAACGTCGACCAGCGGCTGCGGGCGGTCTACGGGCCCGAACACGGGCTGGTCATCGAGACCGCTCCCGGCAGCGGCACCAGGGTCATCGTCCGCGTCCCCCGATTCCGGCGAGGAGTGTCCGCCGCATGACCGCCCCACCGCCCGCCACCGGCCCGGGAGCCCTGCGGCTCCTGGTCGTGGAGGACGAGAACTTCACCCGCGCCGAACTCGCGGACCTCCTCGCCGACCTGCCCGGCGTCGGTGACGTCCAGGAGGCCGACAGCGGTGAGGCCGCCGTGCGTCGGATCGGCACCGAGAGCTTCGACGCCGTCTTCCTGGACATCTCCATGCCGGGCCTGGACGGCATGGAGGTCGCCCGGGTGCTCAGCGCCCTCTCCGAACCGCCCGCCATCGTCTTCGTCACCGCATCGGAGCGGCACGCCGTGGAGGCGTTCGGCATCGGCGCCGCCGACTACCTGCTCAAACCGGTCCGACCGGAGCGGCTCGCCGACGCGGTCGGCCGGGTCCGGGCGCTGCGCCGCCCGGCCCCCGGACAACCGCGGCCACCGGCGGACGAACTGTCGGTGGTGCAGATCGAGACCGGCCGGCACACCGTCTTCGTGCGTCGCGACGACGTGCAGTTCGCCGAGGCGCACGGCGACTACGTACGCCTGCACACCGAAGGGGACACCCACCTGATCCGGCTCTCGCTGTCCTACCTCGAGGAGGTGTGGGGGCCCGCCGGCTTCGTCCGCGCCCACCGCGGCTACCTGGTGGCGGTCCGCTGGATCCGCGACCTGCGGGTCACCGGCTCCGCCGGCCTGCTGGCCTGCACCCCGGCGGGGGACGTGCCGGTCAGCCGGCGACACGCCCGCGCGCTGAAGGAGCGGCTGTTGGCGGCGGTCCGCGACGACCCGAGGGCCGGCGGACGATGAGCCCGGATCGCCGGGTCCGGGTGACCAGCCCGCAGACCCGGCTCGCCCTGGCACGTCGCCACCGTCCGCCGCACGGGCTGCTCGCCCACGGCGCGCCCGGCGCCCCCGGGGACGGCCCCGGGAGCCCGGCCGAACCCGCCCTCGACGAGGAGGTCTTCCGGCGGCAGCGACGGCTGGCGATACGGACCATGGTCCTGCTCGCGACGCTGCTCTTCGGCCTCAGCGGCCACAGGGCCAGCGCGGGGAAGAGCAGCACGACGGGCC
>NZ_VKHT01000954.1 GCF_014141535.1 Streptomyces alkaliphilus
AGGCCGGGTCATGCCGGGGGTGGGGTAGGTGAGATCGTCCGTTCCGAAAGGCTTCATGGAAACCACCGTCCCCGACGGGATGATCGTGAAGGTGCCGGCTCCGCACCGATTCCGGCGACCCGGGGTGCCCATACCCGGTCGGCAGTGTGCCACATTCGAAGGGGATGATCGGCAAAACCATCCGTCCGCGCCAAACCGGGAACCGGAGCCGGCGCAACTCCGTTGGGGCCGGTCAGGATGACACCCGCACCGGCCGGTCCCCGACCGGCGATCCACGGACCGAGAGGATGGTCACCCACATGACCGGACCCATGACTTCCCGTCGCACCGCCGTCGCCGCCGGGGCGGCGGGCCTGGCCGCCGTGCTCACCGGCTGCGGCGGATCGGAAGACGGCGGGGTGCAGGGCGGCACGGACTCCCCGGGTCCGGGCAGGGACGCCACCGGTGGCGCCGGGGACGACGACGGCGATGCCACGGGTGGGGCCGAGGGCCAGGACGGAGGGACCGGCGGCGGTGAGCTGACCCGGGTCTCGGACGTGCCCGAGGGCGGTGGGGTGATCCTGGGTGACGAGCGGGTGGTGGTCACCCAGCCCGAGCCCGGGGAGTACCGGGCGTTCAGCGCGGTGTGCACCCACCAGGGCTGCGTGGTGAGTGACATCAGCAACGGGGCGATCAACTGCGCCTGTCACCAGAGCAGCTTCTCCATCACGGACGGTTCGGTTCTCGGCGGTCCGGCCACCGCGCCGCTGCCGGAGCAGGCGATCACGGTGGAGGGTGACTCGGTGCGTCTGGGCTGAGCGGAATCCGGCGGGGTCGGCTGTCGTTCCGGGGCACGGGAAACGACAGCCGACCGGTGTCCGCGTGTGCCGGGCCCGGGGAGGGCACAAGGGGATCATCCCGACCGGGTCCCGGAGGACGGTGCGAGGACCGCGGCGAGATCGTCGGCCACCCGCTCCATCTCGTCCGGGGCCAGGGTCGAGACGGTCAGACGGATGCCCGGTCCGGTCTCCAGACGGTAGCGACTGCCGGGCGCCACCGCCCATCCGGAGGCGAGCATGCCGGCGACCGCGGCGGTCTCGTCCGGGACGGGGACCCACAGGTTGGGGCCGGTGCGACCGTGGGCCGTGACACCTCTCGCCGCCAGCGCGTCCCGGAGCAGGCACCGTCGGGTGTCGTAGGAGACCGGAGCCGGTCCGTCCGGGCGCGCGCACCCCGGCCACAGCAGGGCCACGGTGTCCTGGAGGATGCGGCTGACCCAGCCGGGGCCCGCCCCGATTCGCGCGGCCACGCCCCTCACCGTGGTGGGGTCGCCGGTCAGAACGGCGACCCGCAGGTCCGGACCGAGGGACTTGGCCACGGAACGGACCAGGGCCCAGTGGGTGCCGAGGCCGCCCAGCGGGTTGAGGGGCGCGGAGACGATGCCGTGTCCGTGGTCGTCCTCGATCAACAGGGTTTCGGGAAAGGCCGCCAACAGGGGGCGCAGGGCGCCGGCCCGGGCCGCCGAGACCGCCGCGCCGGTGGGGTTCTGGGCCCGGGCGGTGATCACACAGGCCCGTACCCCGGAGGTCAGGGCGTGTTCCAGGGCGTCGGGCAGCGGCCCCTCGTCGTCCATCGCCACGGGCACGGGGTGCAGCCCCAGGGTGGAGAGCAGGTCCAGCAGGCCGCCCCACCCCGGGTCCTCGACGGCCACCGGATCGCCGGGGCGGAGTCGGGTGAGCAGAACACGCTCGATCGCGTCGAGTGCCCCGGAGGTCACCGCGAGCGGCCCCTCGGGGACGCCGTCGGCGCGCAGCGATTCCCGGGCCACCAGCGCCAGTTCCGGACCGACCGGGGGCTCGCCGTAGAGGACGGGCCGGGAAGCGGCACGGGCCGCGACCTCGATGAGCGCGGCGGTGGGGTCGGGGAGC
>NZ_VKHT01000955.1 GCF_014141535.1 Streptomyces alkaliphilus
GGCCCGGGACGGAATCCGTGGGATCGGGAGTGACCGGCACGACACACCGGCGACCGCCGCCCCGCCTCCCGAACTCCCGGAGAGGAGCGCGCGGCGGGGGTGACTCGGCGGTTTCGCGGTGGACTGTCGATGGGCCGGTCGCGGACTAGAGGTGATCGGGGGCGTTGACGCCCAGGCGGTGGAGGCCGTCGGCCAGCACCGTTCCGGTCGCCAGGGCGACGGCGAGCCGGACACGGTGGACGGCCCCGGGTTTCTCCTCCCCGACCGGGAGGGCGGGGGCGGTGGTCTCGGCGGCCAGGAGGGCGTCGGCGAGGGAGACCAGGAACCGCGCCACCGCTCCCCCGGCCTCGCCGGGCGTGCCCTCGGCGTCGAGGGCGGACGTCAGGGCGTCGCGCAGCCGGGGGTACTCGGCGATCAGCCGCACCACCTCCGACCGCCCGGCCCCCGCCGGCGTGACGGCGTCCGTGCCGGCGGGCCCGGTCGCCACCTCGCCCCCGGGGGCGGGCGTCAGGCCCATCGCCGCGCCGCCGCGCAGCAGGGCGCGGCAGCGGGCGTGCGCCCAGCGCACCGTGAACAGGGGGTTCGGCTCGCGCTGCGTCAGCAGCTCCGCCGGGTCCCCGCCGGCGACCGCCGCCCACCGGGCGACGTCCCGCGCCGGGTCCTCCGGCCACGGGGTGACCGGCGGGGCGTCCAGCCAGGGCGCGAGCACGGCGGCGTCGGCGTCCTCCGCGAGGTGGATGTCGAGGAAGCCGGGGCCGGCGACCTCCACCCGGGCCACGCCGGGGACGGCCGCCAGGTGGGCGCGCAGGGTCTCGGCGACCTCCCGGCCGGGGCGCCCGGCGGGTCCCGCCAGTGCGAGCGCTATGCCGGTGGACCAGTCCGCGTCCCCGTGCGGGGGGCGGCGCACGCCGGCGCGGCCGGGCACGGCCACGCGCAGGTCACCGCTCCGCACGGCGTGCCGGACGGAGCGCAGCACGGCGTCGGAGAGCTGGGCCGGGGTCACGGGCACAGGGTACGAGAGGGAGAGGGCTATCCCGCCAACGAGTTCGCCGGTCGGACACCGTGCGGGCGACCGGTGCGGGCCAGACGGCGGACATGGCCTGCCAGCTCGGCCGGTTCGAAGGGCTTGGCCACCACGGCGTCCACGTCCACCGGTATGTACGTCTCCACGGCGGCGCTGACCTGGACCAGCGGGAGGTGGACGGTGCGCGGGTTCTCCCGCAGCGCCCGCACCGTGCGGGGGCCGTCCATCCCGGGCATGGCCATGTCCAGGGTGATCACATCGGGGCGGAACCACGGGACCGTGTCGATGCACTCGGCACCGTCGGCCACCGTCACGACCTCGAACCCGTCCAGTTCGAGGATGACTCTGATCAGCTGCCGGATCACCGGATAGTCGTCGACCACCAGGACCCGGCCCAACGCGACTGGCACCCCTCCACAGTAGGACCACCGAGCATCCTGTGTACGCGCTTTCCCGGAACCTGCTACCGACGCGTAGCCCCACCTGCGACGCCGCCGCGACGCGCCGGTGCCGGGCACGCCCCGGGGCGGCTCCGGGAGCCCTCCGGGGCGGCTTCGGGAGCCATCCGGGGCGCCGCCGCCCGGCCGTTCCCGGGGCACGCCCCACCCGCACACAACCCGGTACGGGGCACCCCCTCGGAGCTGGTAGTGTTCTTCCCGTCGCCGCGAGACGGCGACACCGCCCCCGTAGCTCAGGGGATAGAGCAACGGCCTCCGGAGCCGTGTGCGCAGGTTCGAATCCTGCCGGGGGCACAGATGTGATGTCTCAGGACATCGAGGACGCCCGAACCTACAGGTTTGTAGGTTCGGGCGTTCGTCATTTTGGGGTGGGGCCTGGTGGGCGGCCGGTGCGCTGGTAGATGACGGTGGGGTCGAGGACCAG
>NZ_VKHT01000956.1 GCF_014141535.1 Streptomyces alkaliphilus
TCGAGGTCCCGGCCCTCGCCCCCGTCCCCGCGTGGGGCACCGCCTCGCTGGCGGACCTGCTGCCCGCGGCCCTCGCCGGCATGGGCGTGCCGGGCCCGACCACCGGACTGGTCCTGCCACCGGCCGACCGGGTGTGCGTCTTCCTGGTGGACGGCCTGGGTTGGGAGGTGCTGCGCGCCCACCCGGCCGAGGCCCCGTTCCTCACCTCGCTGCTGCCCGGCTCGCTCGCCGGCACCGGCCGGCCCGCCACGGCCGGCTTCCCCTCCACCACCGCCTCCTCGCTGGCCTCGGTCGGCACCGGACTGCCCGCCGGCGCGCACGGCCTGGCCGGCTACCGAATCCTGGACCCGGACGCGGACCGTCTGATGAACCAGCTGCGCTGGGACCCGTGGACCGACCCCCACCTGTGGCAGCCGTATCCGACGGTCTTCCGCCTGGCCCACGAGGCCGGGGTCGCCACCTGCCAGGTCTCCGCCCCCGCCTTCGAGCACACCCCGCTGACCCGGGTGGCGCTCAGCGGCGGCCGGTGGTTCGGCCGGCTGGACCCCGGCGAGCGCATGGACCTGGCCGCGAGCCGGCTGGCCGCCGCCGACCGCGCCCTGGTCTACACGTACTACGCGGACCTGGACGCCTGCGGACACCGCTTCGGCGTGGACTCCCCGGAGTGGCGCGGCCAGTTGCGCACCGTGGACGCGCTGGCCCTCCGGCTGGCCGAGCAGTTGCCCCCGCGCGCGGTGCTGTACGTGACCGCCGACCACGGCATGGTGGACGTCCCGATGACCGAGGAGTCCCGCTACGACGTTGACGAGGACTGGGAGTTGAGCGCCGGCGTCCGTCTGCTCGGCGGGGAGGGCCGCGCCCGCCACGTCTACGCCGTCCCCGGAGCCGCCGCCGACGTGCTGACCGTGTGGCGGGAGGTGCTGGGGGAGGACGCCTGGGTGGTCGGCCGCGAAGAGGCCGTCGAACTGGGTTGGTTCGGCCCCCCCGGGGCCGTGGAGTCGCGGGTGGTGGGACGGCTCGGTGACGTGATCGTCGCCATGACCGGCACCGCCGCCGTGGTCGCCACCTCCTCCGAGCCCAACGAATCGGCGCTGATCGGCATGCACGGTTCCCTGACCTCCGCCGAGTTGGACATCCCGCTGCTGGAGGTTCGTTCCTGAGCGGATCACCCTCCCGGATCCCGACCGCGAACCTCCCGAGCCCGTCCCCGTCCGCCGCACCGAAAGCCCCAGCCGTGGCCGAACTCGCCTTCTACGCCGGAACGATGAACTGCGGAAAGAGCACGCTCGCCCTGCAGATCCAGCACAATCGCTCGGCCCGCGGGCTCAGGGGCCTGATCTTCACCCGGGACGACCGGGCGGGGGAAGGGCGACTGTCCTCCCGGCTCGGCCTGGTCACCGAGGCGATCGAGACCGACGAGACCTTCGACTTCCACCGCCATCTGGTGCGCCGGCTCACGGCGGGGGACCGGGTGGACCATCTCATCGTGGACGAGGCCCAGTTCCTCTCCGCCGAACAGGTCGACCAACTGGCCCGGATCGTCGACGACCTGGGCATCGACGTCTTCGCCTTCGGCATCACCACCGACTTCCGCACCCGGCTCTTCCCCGGCTCCCGACGCCTGATCGAACTCGCCGACAGCGTCCGCACCCTTCAGGTGGAGTCGTTGTGCTGGTGCGGCGAGCGCGCCACCCACAACGCCCGCACCGTGGACGGCCGGATGGTCGTCGAGGGGGAACGGGTGGTGGTCGGCGACGTCGCGGGGGATCCCGACGGCAGGGGTCGGGAGACGGTGGGGTACGAGGTGCTGTGCCGCCGCCATCACCGGCGGCGGCTGACCGCCGCCGCGGCCGGGGCGGCCCACCTCTCCCCGGACGTGCTCCCGGTGGATCCGCCCGAGGAGCC
>NZ_VKHT01000957.1 GCF_014141535.1 Streptomyces alkaliphilus
CCCCGGCCCCCTCCGAGGCCCCGCACCGCTCCGGTTTCGCCTGCTTCGTCGGGCGCCCCAACGCGGGGAAGTCCACGCTGACCAACGCCCTGGTGGGAACCAAGGTCGCGATCACCTCGAACCGCCCGCAGACCACACGGCACACCGTGCGCGGCATCGTCCACCGGCCCGACGCCCAACTGGTCCTGGTGGACACCCCCGGTCTGCACAAGCCGCGCACCCTGCTCGGGGAACGGTTGAACGACGTGGTCCGAGCCACCTGGGCCGAGGTGGACGTGATCGGTTTCTGTCTGCCCGCCGACCAGAGGATCGGCCCCGGTGACCGGTACATCGCCCAGGAGCTGGCCGGTGTCAGGCGCACCCCGAAGATCGCCGTCGTGACCAAGACCGATCTGGTGGACCAGCGGGAGTTGGCCGATCGGCTCATCGCGGTGGACCGGCTCGGTCGCGAGCTGGGCATCGAGTGGGCCGAGATCGTCCCGGTGTCGGCGGTGGCCGACCGACAGGTGGGACTCCTCGCCGACCTGCTGGTGCCGCTGCTTCCCGAGGGCCCGATGCTCTACCCCGAGGGGGAGCTGACCGACGAACCGGAACAGGTCATGGTGGCGGAGCTGATCCGTGAGGCCGCCCTGGAAGGGGTGCGGGACGAGCTGCCGCACTCGATCGCGGTGGTGGTCGAGGAGATGCTGCCGCGGGAGGGCCGGCCGGCGGATCGCCCGTTGCTGGACATCCACGCCAACATCTTCATCGAGCGCAGCAGCCAGAAGGGCATCGTGATCGGCCCGAAGGGGAGCCGGCTCAAGCGGGTGGGCACCACCTCCCGGCGACAGATCGAGGCACTGCTCGGCACACCGGTCTTCCTGGACCTGCACGTGAAGGTGGCCAAGGACTGGCAGCGCGACCCCAAGCAGCTGCGCCGCCTGGGCTTTTGAGGACCGTGCCCGGCCCCGCGGCTCAGCCGCCGTCCCCCGACCGGCGGCGTGGGGGCACCGGGACCCGGGCCAGGTCCTCGGCGACGGTCAGTCCGCCGGTGAAGCCCGCCGCCCGGGCCTGGCGGGCGAAGGGTTCGGGATCGCGGTAGCGGCGGCTGAAGTGGGTGAGCACCAGGTGTCGCGCCCCGCCCTCGGCGGCCACCGCCCCGGCCTGCCCGGCGGTGAGGTGACCGTGTTCCTCCGCGAGCGCGACGTCCTCGTCGAGGAAGGTCGCCTCGATCACCAACAGGTCGCAGTCGGCGGCCAGTTCCCGCACCCCGTCGCACAGCCGGGTGTCCATGACGAAGGCCGCGACCTGGCCCGGTCGTTCCTCGCTGACCTCCTCGAGGGTGACGGCACCGAGCCGGCCCTCCCGTTGCAGGCGGCCCACGTCGGGGCCGGCGATGCCGCGTTCGGCCAGCCGCCCGGGCAGCATCCGTCGGGAGTCCGGTTCGCGGAGCCGGTAGCCGAAGGACTCCACCGGGTGGGAGAGCCGGGCCGCGGAGAGCGTGAAGGCCGGGACGCGGGCGATCACGCCGTCGCCGGCGATCGGCTCCTCCCGCAGGGCCACGCTCTCCCGATAGGCCGTGGCGTACCGCAGGCGTTCGAAGAAGTGCCGCCCGCTCGCCGGGTAGTGGGCGGTGACCGGGTGGGGGACGGCGTCGAGGTTGATGCGCTGGATCACCCCGGGCAGGCCGAGGCAGTGGTCACCGTGGAAGTGGGTGACACAGATCCGGGTGATGTCGTGGGCGCTGACCCCGGCCCGGCTCATCTGCCGCTGGGTGCCCTCGCCGGGGTCGAAGAGGATTCCCTCGCCGTCCCAGCGCAGCAGGTAACCGTTGTGGTTGCGGTGCCGGGTCGGTACCTGGCTGGCGGTGCCGAGCACCACGAGTTCACGCACTGACATCTCTCGCCGGGGGTGGAGGGCGGACG
>NZ_VKHT01000958.1 GCF_014141535.1 Streptomyces alkaliphilus
GCCCCCGTCCCCGTCGTCCACCTCGACGAACTGGCGGGCGGTGAGCTCCGGCGCGTTGCGGTAGCCGTTGGCGACGCCCGTGCCGCCGATCCACAGTTCGCCGGGCACCCAGTCCGGGCAGTCCCGGCCGCGTTCGTCCACGATCCGGTAGCGCTGGTTGCGCAGCGGATAGCCGTAGGGGATCGAACGCCACTCGGGGTCGACCCGTTCGACCTCGAAGGCGTTGGACCAGATCGACGCCTCCGTGGCCCCGCCCAGGGCCACCAGCCGGCATCCGGGCACGGCCGCCCGCAGCCGGTCGGGCAGGTCGAGGCCGACCCAGTCACCCGATACGAGGGCCAGCCGCAGGTCGTCGGACGCCTGCCGGTCCTCCCGTGTCACCAACAGCATGTCCAACAGCATCGGCACCGTGTTCCACACGGTGACCCGGTGCGTCGCGACCAGGTCGCTCCAGCGGTGGGCGTTACGGCGTTCGGACTCGGCGATCGTGACCACGGCGCCGCCCGCGCCGAGCAGGCCGAAGATGTCGTACACCGACAGGTCGAAGTCCAGTGCCGACACGGCCAGTACGCGGTCCCGGGGGCCCACGGCGAAGCGCTCGTTGATGTCCTCGACCGTGTTCGCGGCGGCCCGGTGGGTGATCTCGACGCCCTTGGGCTCGCCGGTCGACCCCGAGGTGAAGATGACGTACGCCAACTCGGTGTCGGACACGTCCACCGGTGCGTCGACCGGGGCGCATTCCCCGGCGTCCTCGACGATCAGCGGCCGTACCCCGGCCGGCCAGTCCCCCGCGTCGCGGGTGGCGGTGTCGGTGAGGGCCGTGGTGAGTCCGGCGGCGGTGAAGATGCGTTCCCGCCGCAGCGGGGGCTGGTCGACGCCGACCGGAACGTAGCCCGCGCCCGCCGCCAGGATGCCGAGCACGGCCACGATCTGCCCCGGGCCCTTGGGCAGGGACACCCCGACCAGGTCGCCCGGTCGCACGCCGTGCCGGCGGAGAAGGGCGGCGATCCGCAGGGCGGAGTCGGCCAGTTCGCCGTAGCGCAGCGTGCCGCTGTCGAAGATGACGGCGGTCGCGTCGGGGGTCTTCGCGGCCCGGTCGAAGAAGGGGCGGTGCAGCAGGGTGGTGCGCTGCGGCGCCCCGGTGGCGTTGACCTCGTCACGGACCGTGCGCTGCGCGGGCGGCAGCACCTCCGGCACCGGGGCCCGCCAGTCGCCGGAGCACAGCAGGTCGAGCAGGGAGCGGTAGGCGGCGAACATGTCGTCCAGCAGGCCCTCGGGGAAGAGTTCCTCCACCGCGTCCCAGTTGAGCGACACCCGGGGTCCGTCGGGTCCGTCGTTCATCTCGACCACCTGGTGGTCGAGCCACACCTGCGGGGTCTGGGAGATGCCCCAGACGGGCCGCTCGAACGGCTCCGGCGGCCGGGCGGCCAGCTCCGTGACGGCGCCCAGCGCGCTGGTGAACACCACCGGCACCGCCACCTCCTGGCGGCCGGTGCGGCGCGACAGCTCCCGCAGCACGTCCACGGCCGACATCTCGCGGTGGGCGAGGTCCCGTGCCAGTCGCTCCTGGAGGCGGCGTACCCGGGTGAGCCAGGCGTCCGCGCCGTCGGGTTCGTAGGCGACCAGCATCAAGGAGGTGAAGTCGCCCAGCACGCGGTTCACATGGGGGTGCACCTCGGCGCGGTCGAACAGGGTCACGGTCAGCGTCATGTCCTCGCGACCGCTCCACGCCCCCAGCACCTCGCAGAACGCCGAGAGCAGCACGGCCGAGGGCGTCAGCCCGTGCTCGCGGGCGCGGGCGGTCAGCACCGCCCAGCGCTCGGCGTCGATGTCGGCCGTGCGCCGGGTGAAGCGCGGCTTCGCCACCCGCGCGGGGTCGATGCGCAGCGGCAACGCCGGGGCG
>NZ_VKHT01000959.1 GCF_014141535.1 Streptomyces alkaliphilus
GGATGTGACCGAGCGCCGTGCGGCGGATCGTGACGCTCCGGGCGGGACGGATCGGGCCGGGACGGATCGGGCCGGGACGGATCGCGACAAGACGGGTCCGGGCGGAACGGCTCCGGGCGCGAGGGGCCCCGTCGTCCCGGTTCCGCGCGCGCCCGGGACGACGGAGGGGCGGCCGGGCGGGCGCCGGCGTGGTGACGGGTCCGAGGGACCCGACGGGCGGCGGCGGGAGACCGGCCCGGCGCGCGCGGCGCCGCGACACGTGGCCTGCGTGATGGACGGCAACGGCCGCTGGGCGCAGCGGCGTTCACTCCCCCGCACCGCCGGGCACCGCGCCGCCGAGACCACCGTCATCGACATCATCGAGGCCGCCCGCGCCGCCGGTGTCCGGTGGCTCAGCCTGTACGCCTTCTCCACCGAGAACTGGAACCGCCCCGATCCCGAGGTCGAATTCCTGATGGGGCTGGTGCGCCGGGTGGTACGGAAGCACGCGCCACTGCTGCTGGCCCGGGGCATCCGCTGTCGTTTCCTCGGCGCCGGTGACCCGCGCATCCCCCGCGAACTGGCCCGGGACCTCGACGACCTGACGACGCTGACCGCCGACAACCGGGGGATGACGCTGACCATCGCCTTCGACCACGGCGGGCGCCGGGACATCGTGGAGGCCGCGAGGTCACTGATCCTCAGCGGGACGCCCGCCGACGAGGTGACCGAGCGGCTCTTCGCCGACCACCTGCCGTTCCCCGACACCCCCGATGTCGATCTGGTCATCCGCACCTCCGGCGAACAACGCATCTCCAACTTCATGCTCTGGCAGGTCGCCTACGCCGAGTGGATCTTCCCCGAGGTGCTCTGGCCGGACTTCCGGGCCTCCGACTTCGTCGCCTGCCTGCACACCTACCGCCGCCGCGACCGCCGCTTCGGCGGTGTTCCGCCCCGCACGAACGGAGACCGTCCATGAGCACCGCCACCACGGGCACGGCCGACGAGGCACCGCTGTTCGGCCCGGAGTCACAGTTCCGCGCCTTCTTCGACGACCCGCGCTGGGCACTGGCCATCATCCGCGCCACCGTGCTGGAGGCCGCCCATCCGCAGGTCGGCGCCGCCCTCGCCGAGAACTCCACCTTCGTCGCCCGCCCCTGGCGGCGGCTGCGCAACACCTTCCTCAGCATGCGGCGCATGTTCGACGCCGACCCGGCGGTCCGCGAGCGGGAGGCCGCCCGGCTCAACCGGCTGCACTCCCGCATGAGCGGCTCCGACTCCCGCGGCCGGCCCTACGACGCGATGGACCGGGCGACCCGCGCCTGGGTGATCGCCACGCTCTTCGAGAGCGCGGTCACCATGTGCCGGCTGAGCGGCCAACCGCTCGACCGGGACACGATGGAGCGGATGTACGCCGAGTACCGCGCGTACCTCGCCGCGCTCGACGGCGACGCCACGGAACTCCCCGAGGATTTGAACGACTTCTGGCCGTACTTCGACCGGGTCGTCGAGCACGAACTGGAGGACACCGAGGCGGCCCGCGTCATCCTCTACCGACTCTTCGACCACCTGCCCGCCCCGCCGCTGCTCGACGGCGTACCGACCCTGTGGGCGGCGGGCCGGGCCGTCGTCGGCCCGCTCCTGGGCGCGATCACCGTCGCCTCCCTGCCCGAGCCGTACCGGCGCCGGGCCGGCCTGGCCGAGGTGCCCGGCGCCCCGACCCTCATGCAGGGTGCCTACCTCACCGCCGGGCTGACCCGCTTCCTGCCGGCGGGCTGGATCAACGCCGACACCATCATCGAACTCCTCTCCCTCTCACCCGACAGTGACGACCCCCGGGCCCGGACCGTGGCCGGCCTGCGCTCCCGGGTGAAGCGGGCCTCGGCGCTGCTCCGCCTCCTCACCCCGCTGAGCGGCGAGCCC
>NZ_VKHT01000096.1 GCF_014141535.1 Streptomyces alkaliphilus
CACCTCCTGAAGACAGCCCTCTCAACACCAGACGGTTACGTAGCCCGCGAACTGCTCACCCACCCCAACCCCTCGCTCGTGCTCGAAAACAAGGAGAAACAAGCCCTCACCACAGCCCTCCGCGCCTCCGCCCTGAACCGGGGCAGCATCCCCGAGAACCTGCAGCACGAACTCGAAGAATCGGCCGCGCTCAGCGATTCGGTCATCACCCACCACACCGCCCCTGACTCGCCCCACGGGGTGTGACCCGGATGTGCGGGAAATAGGGTGATCGATGGTGCCGGCGCCAGTCATCGGGCATGACCCGGGCGGTGGCAGGCGCCGGTGACAGCCGGGGCGCTCCGCCCGCCGCCGTATCCGCTCAGGCGTTACGCGTCGCCAACGCGGTCGTCGTCCGTGACGCCGGGTGTTGCTCGTGTGCCGGCGCGATGACGGCGCGCCCGGCCCGACCTGGCAGTTCCCCGCCGGGGAGATCGAAGCGGGGGAGACCGCCGAGGAGGCGGCCGTCCGGGAGACCGAGGAGGAGACCGGATTGGTCGTCCGGGTTGTCGCGCTCCTGGGGGAGCGCGTCCATCCGAAGACCCGGCGGCTCATGTCCTACGTCGCCTGCGAGGTGGTCTCCGGAACCCCGCACCTCGCCGATGCCGAGGAACTCGCCGAGCTGGCCCGGGTCACGCATCCGGAGCTGCCCGGGTACGTGCCCTACGGGCTGTTCGGCCCCGTCCAGGAGTATCTGGACGACTCCTTGCGGGGATGACCGATCAGTGGGCGGGAGCCCACACCCCGGTATCGGAGCAGGACCGGAGGCTCTCCAGGCGCCGGACGAGTTCTGCCGAGGCCGCTTCGTCCCCGGCGTCGGCCCGCCGGATGTAGGAACCCAGGGTGTGCAGGTCCCGGATCCGGCAGAGGACCGGAAGCCCGGGCCAGTCCCGGATGTCACGGCCGTACCCGGCGCCGAAGCGTTCCAGCTCCTGTTCGGTGCGTCCGAAGCGCACGCCCTGGTAGGTGTTGGCGAGGTCGAGTTCACGGGGGCCGAAGGCCGCCTCGTCCCAGTCGCCGAGTCGTGCCGAGGAGCCGTCCCACAGGGTGTTCCCCGGATAGGCGTCGCCGTGGAGCAGTCCGGGCCCCAGAGGCGAGTCGAGCTGTTCGTAGGAGACGAGCAGTTCCTCGATCCGGTCCGTGAGCCAGGCGCGGTGGTGGGCGGACAGGGAGGTGCCGGCGGCCACCCGCTGTTCCAGGGACGCCAGCGGACGGAACTCGGGAAGGGGAACGGGCGGGAGGGGGAGGGCGTGCAGGGCGCGCAGCATGGCACCGAGGTGCCCGGCGTCGGGAGCGGGCCCGTCGGGCTGGGGGTAATGCTTCCAGAACGTGACGGTGTGGGTCCCGGTGGAGAAGGGCTGCGGGACATCGGCGGGCTCGGTCGCGGGAAACCCCCGGGCGCAGAGCCACCGGGTCAGGGCGATGGCCCGTTCGAGGGCCTGTCCCTGGTCCGCGCTGCCGACCCTCACGACCGTGGCGGCCTCGGGCAGCAGGAAAACCGTCGTCGCGTGCTCGTGCAGGCGGGTGAGCGAGCGGTGCGGGAGCCCGGCGGCGAGGCAGGCCCGGCGGGCGGCGGACTCCGGCGAGGCCGTGGTGGTCATGGCAGGGGAACTCTCCGTGCGGTGTCGATCGCCTGGAAGCCGCGGACGGCGTCGGCCAGTTCGCGTGCCGTTCGGTTGCCGGCGAGCCGCGGCTGCTGAAGCAGCGTACCGACCCGCCGCATCGCCACGCCGATCTGTCGAATCCGTAGGCCGGTGGGCATCCGCAGGAGCCGCTCCAGATGGTCACTGCCGGAATCCGGGTCCCCCATGCCCAGCCGGGCGGTCACGATGTCGACCCGTGCCAGGGCCTCGTCACCGTAGGAGCGGTCCTCCGGCGAGCCGTGCTCGTAGAGTGCCACGGCCCTCGACGCGTGTCTCTCCGCCGGGGCGAACTCGCCGAGGAGCGCGTACGTGCTGCCGATGTAGTACTCCTGCTTGGCTTCGGGGAACGTCAGCAGCCCGCCGATCTGGGTGAACTCGTCCACGCGCGGTTGCTCCTCCCGCGCCCTCCGCAGCTCGTCGAGGGCGGCCAGGGCGGTCTCGCGGTCGCCGACACGGGCCGCCGCGCGGGCGGTGATCGCGGCAGTGCGGATGCGTGTCTCGCCGGGCGGGGCGAGGGCGGTGGCTTGGCGGATGTGCTTCAGGGCGGCGGGCTTGTGGGGAGACCATTCGGCGATGAGGGCGGCCGTGCCCTTCGTCCACGCCTGAAGACCGGGATGGTCCGCCAGTTGCGCGCACGTCCACGCGGCGCGGATCTGATCCATGGCCGGGCGAGGAGCGCCGAGGTTCTGGGAGGCGTGGGCGAGGAGAAGGCAGCTGGTGCCCGCGAGCAGGAACAGCTCGCGGGTCTGCCGCGGCGGCTGCCGGCATTCGAGGAGGGAGAAGGCCCGGTCGCGGGTGGCGAGCAGGTCGGTGAACAGGGGCGGCAGGGGAGTGTGCACGTAGTCGGTGGCGATGGCGGCGATGTCGTAGGCCAGGGACTCCAGGTCGTCCTCGCCGACGCAGCCGGCGCTCATCGACTCGGTGAAGGACAGGGACCGGGAGGCCGCCCGCACGGCCAGGCCGTGGAGATCGGCGGTGGGCGCCTCCGTCCCCCGCGGTTCCGACGGCGCGGCCGGCGCCGTCACGGCCGTCACCGCCGCTTCCGGGCGCTCCGGTGCCGAAGAGCTCGGCAGAGGGAAGAGCGCGTCCGGGGCTCCCGCCCCGCGAAGGAACCGTGTGACCTTGTCGATGCTGGTCAACCGGCGCGCGCCGGATTCGAGCATCGACAGGAAGCTCTGGCTGAGGCCGGTGAGCCGGGCGAGGTCGCTCTGGCGCAGTCCGGCCTTCCGTCGGATGAGGACGCTGGCCTCGCCGAAGTCGCAGATGGCGATGGCCTGTCGAACAGCCGGGTCACTCCACACGAGGTCCGGGATGGTCGGGAGCGGCGCCGGAACGTCCTGTACGCCGCGCGAGCAGGAGGCGCACCGCTCTTCGTCGTTGTACCGGCTCAGTCGACATCCACAACCTGTGCACGAGCGCACGTGGTACGGCATGGTCACCCCCGGGCTTTCCGGCACACGAGCGTAGGCCGGGGGCGGCGCGGGGCCGTATTTCCGCTGTCATACGACTCCGTGAGGAGCCGGGGCTTCCCCGGGCGCCATCACCACGGAAGGCAGACGGGTTGGTCCATCACACCGGCGATATCGCCCGGCGAATGTGTGCTCCGGCTCCCGGATCGGCACAGTGGGGGCTGTCCGCACCCGTCGCGGACGGCCCCTCCGGAAGACCGTCATGGAGTGATCGATGCCCACTGCCACCCGTGCCGGGATGCCCTGGCACGTGCAGCTTGTCGAGTACCCGCCGCCGCTGACCGGTGGACGCGCCGACATCGTCCAGACGGGTTCCCGGCTCGGCATGTGCACGCTCGACGACATGCGGAAGCTCGGTCTTCCCGTGGGCCCGGTGCTGTACTGCGCGACGCACCTGCTGTTGCACATCCCGGTGGAGCTCGGCACCGCGCACCGCTGGCACGTGCCGCAGACCCTGTGTCGGCCGGGCTCGACCTCCTGTGTGGTGACGGGGCCGGAGACAGGGGGCGGAAGATGCCACCGCATCTGGATGACTCCCCATGACTCCACCCACGGCCGCACGAGCGCCTCGGACCTTCGGCACCGGCTGCTGGTCATGCGATCGGCTCTGGCGACCGGCAGAGCGGCGTGAAGCGTGTGCCCCCTGCCCGGCCGATCCCCGGGGCTGTCGGGGGCGGGTGGTGTTACGCGCCGCCCGAGGCTATGGCGGCCATCAGGCCGGGAACGTCCTTGAGGCCCGGCAGGACGATGTCGGCCCCGGCCCGGGTGAGCTGTTCCGGGGTGGTGGTGCCCGAGGCGACGCCGATGACCCGGGCGCCCCCCTCGATGCCGGTGCGTACGTCTTCGAGTGAGTCCCCGATGATCACGGTGTTGGCGCGGGTGAAGACCGCGCCGTGCCGACGGTGGGCGTTTCGCTGGGCAATGGCCACCAGGGCGGGGCGGTGGGGGTCGTCGGAGGAGTAGCCGCCGAGGGCGGCGTCCAGAAACCGGTCGAGCCCGAGCGTGGTGAGCTTGATGAGGGCACTCGACCTGAGGTTGCCCGTGACGACGGTCGGTATCAGGTCGGGGTGCTCGTGGACGGCCCGAAGAGCCTCGACGGCGCCCGGCATGAGGATGCCGCGCTCCCTGATCGCCGCTCGGTGCCCGCTCAACCGGGTCGGGAGCTGCTCGATCATGCGGCGGGTGAAGTCGGCGATGTCCTCTTCGGCCACCCCGTTGTCGCGCAGGAAGCCCTGGATGGCGAGCGGCATGGTCATGCCGGTGCCACGGGCCGGAAAGACGGCTGCCGGGCGCCCCACGACATCGGCGAAGGCTTCCCGGTACACCTGCCGGTCGAAGTCGCCGACGTAGAGCAACGTGCGGTCTATGTCCCACAGGATGAGCGTCGGGGCGGGGGCGGTGGTCACGTACGGCCTTCCGTGAGGGGCAGGGTGGCGATGACGCGTTCGGTCAGGTCCCGGGCGGGTGGCGTGTCCCGGTACGGGGCCAGTTCCTCCGCGATGTCCTCGAGATGATCGCGCAGGCGTGCCGACCGGAGGCGCTCGGCGAGAGTGAGCGCGTCGTGGGCGGTGGTGCAGCCGGCCTCGAGATCCCCGTTCCTGATGTGGGCGATCGAGGCACGGGACATGATCAGGGCGCGGGTGCGGGCCTCGGCGGGATTGTGGGCCTCACGGGCACGGACGAGGCTGTCGAGCGCCGGAGCGGGCTCCCCGAGATCGAGGTGACAGCTTCCGGCCTGGCTGTGGATCTCGCCGTCCTGCATCCAGTACAGCCAATGGGGATCGTGCTCGGAGCGCCCCCTGGAGCAGTGCTCGGCGGCCTGCCCGAGGGCCTTGAGGGCGGCCTGCCGTTCGCCGAGTTTCGCGTGGCCCCGGGCCTGACGGGTCAACAACATGGCGTGAAGAGCGGGGGCGTCGAGGTGCCTGATCTTCTCGCGTGCCGCCCGGGCCGCGACGACGGCGTCACGCGGACGGCCGGTGGAATATCCGTGGATGGCCAGGTAGGACAGGGCGCCCGCCCCGAGCCGCACATCGGCGCCGGCGTGGGCGGCGCGTAGCGCTCCGAGCAGGTAACGCTGGGCCGCGACCGGGTGGCCGGAGTCGAAGGTGAACCATCCGGTCTGGGCCGCCGTGTCGGCGGTGATGGCCGCGAGGCGACGACCGGTGGCCTCGCGGTACGAGCCCTGCCGGAGAAGCCTCAGCAGGACGTTCAAATGGGCTTTGCCCAGATCCGCCAGTGCGCCACTGCCGTCGCTCGCGTCCATGAGACGCAGGTGGTCCGTGGTGGCCTGGAGGTGGTCCAGCAGGGAATCGGGGATCCGGGCGCCGGCGACGGCCCGTTCCAGGGGCTCGGTCTCGGCGGTGCTCCAGTGGTGGATGTAGGCGGTCAGGGCGAGACCCGTCGCTGTGAGGAAGTTCCGGCGTTCCATGGTGGGGCCTTCCACGGCGTCGGCCAGTGCCGTCACCATACGGTGAGCGGTCCACGGGAGGGACGGGTCCGTCGCCCCGCTGTCGTCCGTCGAGTCGGCCAACCGCGTGGGAGGCATCCGGCCGGGGAGATGGACGGCGACCAGGTCGGCAGGGGCGGAGACGCCGTCGAGGAACGCCGCGACCTTGTCGATGTTGGTCAGGCGTCGGGTGCCGGACTCCAGCAGGGACAGGAAGCTCTGGCTGAGGCCGGTGAGATCGGCGAGGTCCTGCTGTCGGAGCGTGGCGAGGTGCCGAATCCGGCGGCTGAGCCGGCCGAAGTCACCGGCGCGCAGGGCGTCGAGCACCCGGGGGTCCTGCCACACCCCGTCCGGGACCACCGAGACGGGAGACGGCGCCGCGGGGGCCGTGCGCGCGCAGGAGGCGCAGGAGGTGTCGGGGTTGTAGCGGCTGAGTCGGCAGCCGCATCCCGGACATCGTCGCTCGCCCCCCGGCATGGTCTGCCTCCCGCGTCGGTTCCCCGCCGCCGGGACCGCTCAGGGTGAAGTCCCGGATCACTCCAGTGATATCACCGTGCGGATGTGCGCGTGCACCCAATCGCCATCACTCTTGTCGCTCACTCAACCCACCAGTCGGCCCGGGCTTGGCAGGGCCGCGCGAGGAGTACAAGAGAGGCGACGTTGATCGGCTTCACCCGCCACAGCGCTCACCCGGGTCGTCCGCGTGGTGTGCGAAGGCCCCGCCACCAGAACCCGCACCGTTCGGTACGTGCCCTCCACCGTCCCGGTTCCGCGCCGGTGGAGCGGTGATGTCGACCCTCGGGCAGAACATCGTGCCGTGGACGCTCGCGCTGTTGTTCTTCTGCGCGGCGGTGGCGGGGGGATGGGGTTGGAGGCTCTCCCGGGAGCGTCGCCGGCCGCTGGAGCGGGAGGTCCGTCGGCAGCGGGAGACCCTCCGCGTCCGGGACGAGGAGCTGCGTCACCTGCTGCACCACCGTGCTCCCGCACGCATCGCGGCGACGAGCGATGGCTCAGGCGGAACCGATCCCGGCCCGCTCCACCCGAAGGTGGCCGACACGGGATTCGGTGAGGCGCTGGACGGGGTGCTGCGTCTGTTCGACGACGCGGCCCGCCAGGCCGAGGAGAACACGCAGGGCCTGCTGCTGGCGGTGGCGCGCAAGCTGCAAGGGCTGGCGAACACCCAGCAGGTGAAGCTGACGGAGATGACCCGTCGGCACGACGATCCCGACTTTCTCCAGGATCTGATGGACATCGACCACACCACCGCCCAGATCCTGCGCCGGGCGGTCGGTATCGCCGTCGTCTGCCAGGCCTGGCCGGGTCGGCAACACAATGCCACCCCGGTGTACGACGTGGTGCGGGGCGCGGTGGGCCGGATCCTGGACTACAAGCGGATCCACATCGCGCGGGTGGAGGACAACCGGGCCGTGGACGGGCGCGCGGTGGAGGGCCTGGTCGTCGCGCTCGCCGAGCTGTTGGAGAACGCCACCCGCTATTCGAGCCCCGCCACGATGGTGCAGGTCCACCTCCAGCTCACGTACAACGGGCTCGCCATCGTGATCGAGGACGCCGGTGTCGGCCTGAACGCGGCCGACCGGGAGAGAGTCGCGCGACTGCTGAACCAATCGGACTTCTCCATCGCCCACCTGGGAAGTCCGCCCCAGTTCGGGTTGGTGGCCTGCGGTGCGCTGGCCCGCCGCTACGGCTTCGGGGTGAGCGTGGACTCCGGCTCCGCCTTCGGCGGCGTTCGGGCCGTCGTCAACGTGCCCAGCGCCCTGCTCACGGAAGCCCCGCTCACCCCGCCCCCGCCCGGTTCTCCCGGCACGCCGGCCGCGCCCGTACCGGCGGACACCGGAGCCGGCGCCCGGCCGGTCCGGGACACCACGGCCGGTGGGCTCCCCCGCAGGCGCCGCACCCGGTCGGACGCCCCGCCGGGCCACCGGGACGAAGCCGGACAGCAGACCCTGCCGACACCCGATCAGGCTGCCGCCTCGCTCGACGCGTTCGTGCGCGGCAGCCGGAGCGCCGCCGCGGCCGGTCCACCCCACGAAGAAGGGAGCACGGAATCATGACGCACAACCGAGACGCCTGGATGCTCAAACAGGTTCTGGAGCAGCCCGAGGTCTACGACGCGATCCTGGTGTCGGCCGACGGCCTGGTGACCGCCCACTCCGACGGACTGGACCGGGACAAGGCCGACCGGATCGCCGCCGCGCTGTCGGGGGTGCAGTCGACCAGCAGCCAGACGGCGGCGTTCTGCCGGGTCACGAAGGACGCCTGGCAGCAGAGCCTGGTGCAGTTCAAGGACGGCTTCGTCATCACCATCCCCGCCGGCGACGGGGCGTATCTGGCGGTCGCGGCCTCGGGCTCGGCGGACATCGCCCAAATCGGCTACCGCATGCACGAGGTGGTGGGCCAGCTCGGTGGCCGGATGAACGCGGAACCTCGCCAGGACACCGGCAACCCGGCATGAGGCCGCGGCGACGGCAAGACCTGGTGCGGCCGTTCGTCCTGACCGGCGGGCGGGCGAGGCCCACCCGGAACACCCACGTGCTCGACGTGGTCACGATGGTCACCGCGACCGGCGACCGACCGTTGTACGGCCTGCAACCCGAGCAACTGGCCATGATCGAGGCCTGCCGTGACGGCTATCTGGCCGTGATCGAGGTGGCCGGCCACACCGGGCTGCCCCTGACCCTGACCCGGGTTCTGCTCGCCGATCTCCTCGACACCGGCCACCTCGTCACCCGGGTGGCCGAACCCCCCGCCGCGACGAACCGCGCCGCCGAACCCACCGACGTCGACATCCTGGAGAGGTTGCTGCATGGCCTCAAGGCTCTATGACGGCATCCACGTGCGCGACAGCGTGCAGATCGCCGCGAAGTTGATGGTCGTCGGCCCGTTCGGGGTGGGCAAGACAACGCTGATCGGCGCCGTCAGCGAGATCGAACCGCTGCGCACCGAAGAGCGCATGACCCGGGCCGGAGCGGCCGTCGACGACCTCTCCGGGATCCGGGACAAGACCACCACGACCGTGGCGCTGGACTTCGGTCGGCTCACCGTCGACGACTCCCTGGCCCTGTATCTGTTCGGCACACCCGGCCAGGAGCGGTTCGCCCACCTGTGGCAGGACCTGGCCCGTGGTGCCTACGGCGCCCTGGTGCTCGCCGACGCCCGTGACCTGAGCCGGTCCTTCGAAGCCCTCAACCTCGTCGAGCGGTACGGACTGCCCCACGTGGTCGCCCTCAACGTCTTCCCCGACACGCCGGATCACCCCGCCGCCGAACTGCGCGAAGCCTTCGACCTCGCCCCCGGCACGCCACTGCTCACCTGCGACGCACGCGACCGCGCCTCCGCCAGGGACGCCCTGATCCGTCTCGTCCAGCACCTGTACGACCGTCTTACGGAGGCACCGTGACCACCCCGCCTCACCCCCACC
>NZ_VKHT01000960.1 GCF_014141535.1 Streptomyces alkaliphilus
GAGTGGTGGCCGTGCCGCGTGCCGTCCCTGCTCATCCTGTGCCCCCTGCCCGGGCCCGTCCGCCCGTGCCGCGTCGCCCGCCGAGGTGCGCTCCCGACACGTGCGCCGGTCCGCATCGTTGATCACCCGAATGCCAAATGTACGTGTCCGGACGGCCTCCCGGGATGGTTCCGGACCCCAACACGCGGCATCGTTCGGGGTGATGGTCCGCCCGATGTGCCGGACCCCGCACCGGGGAACGGGCGGGACACGGGGGAGAACCGGAGGGCACCACGGCTCCGACACGGGAGTGTGACACCTGTGATGGAGGCGACCGGAGAGGGAGAGGTGAGGGGGGTGGCGTGAAGGGGCTCCCGTGACGACCGGAGGAAAAGGCGCGAAAGCACACCAAAGGCGCTCATCCCCCATAGGGAACGAAGGATCGCGTCGAAACCGTTCCGCCGCCCGTGCGACTGCGCTACGTTCCACCGACATCGGCAACGTCGCCTGCACCTGGTGGATCGATGACACGCGCCATTTCCCTGCAAGACGTCTCCAAGGTCTACCCGCGTTCCATTCCCGCGGTGGACCGGTTCTCGCTGGACATCGCACCCGGCGAGTTCGTGGTCCTCCTCGGCCCCTCGGGCTGCGGGAAATCCACCGTGCTGCGGTTGATAGCGGGTCTGGAGGAACCCACGTCGGGGGAGGTGCTCCTGGACGGGGAGTCGGCGACCGGCCTCTCCCCCGGCGACCGACGACTGGCGATGGTCTTCCAGCACTACGCGCTGTACCCGAACATGACGGGGCGGGGGAACATGGAGTTCCCGCTCCGCATGGAGCACGACGGCGGTGGCGACCACGACCGCCGCATCGACTCCGCCGCCCACATGTTGGGCATCCGCGAACTCCTGGACCGCCTCCCCGCCCAGATGTCCGGTGGCGAACGGCAGCGGGTGGCCATGGGGCGGGCGATCGTGCGCCGCCCGAGCACCTTCCTGATGGACGAGCCGCTCTCCAACCTCGACGCCAAGCTCCGCAACCGGCTGCGGGCCGAGATCGCCGCGCTCACCCACCAGTTGGGGGTGACCACCGTCTACGTGACCCACGACCAGGCCGAGGCGATGTCCCTGGGCGATCGGGTGGTGGTGATGCGCGACGGGGTGATCCAACAGACCGGCCCCGCCCGCGACGTCTACCACCTGCCGAACAACGTCTTCGTCGCGGCCTTCGTGGGCACACCCCGGATCAACCTGCTGCGGGCCCGGGTGCTGGCGCCCCTGGGCGGACGGATGAGTCTGGACTTCGGGTCGCAGAAGATGCTGTTGCCCGAGCCGCTGAGCCCGGACCACCAGTTGCTGCGCATCCAGATGGGGCGCGACCTGACCGTGGGCCTGCGCTCGGAGGCGGTGCGCATCGCCCCGACGCAGGCGATGCGCCCCTCGGAGGCGGTCCTGCAGGGCGTGGTGCGCCACGTGGAGTTCCAGGGACACGAGTCCCTGGTGCACGTCGGCATCGGAGGGGAACCCGCCGACGTGGGAGCCCTGGAGGCGCCGCGGCGTGCCGGGGACCGACAGCGCCGCAACGGCAGCGCGCCCGGCGCACTGGCCCGGCTGCGGCGGCGCTCCCGCTCCGCCCCGGCACGGCACGGGGCGTCCGCCGGCGGGGTGGGGACGGCTCTCGACGCCCCGGAGCGCCCCGGACCGGATCACCGCGGGCCTGCCCCGGTCGAGCGGATCGCCGCCGATCTGGTGGTGCGCACCTCCACCGAGGTGCAGCCGCGACCCGGTGAGCGGGTGCCCCTGCTCATCGACCTCGATCGGCTGTACGTCTTCGACACGGCGGGCGAGCGGATCTGCCCGGTGCCGACGCACGTGCCCGGTCTGGACCGCTGATCGGTCGACCCGGCGGGGCGGGCGGGGCC
>NZ_VKHT01000961.1 GCF_014141535.1 Streptomyces alkaliphilus
AAAGTCTGTGTCAGAGGTGTATAAGAGACAGCCCGGGCGGGTCCGCCGTCCCCGCGCCGGAGGACCCGCGGGCCCCCGACGCCCCGGACGCCGGGGGGACCCATCCCGGGGAACCCGGCGACATCGACCCGGAGGCCGCCGAGCGGCTCGAGAGGGCGGTGCGGGCCGCCGAGGCCGCGCTGATCGAGTTCGAGATCGCGGTGGAGAGCTTCCGCATCGAGGTGGAGAACTTCTCCCGCCTCCACGACGAGCGCCTCGGTCCCCTCTACGCCCACCTCGAGGAGTTGGACGCGCGGATCGCCGAGGCGACCGCCGCGCGCACCGGGGATCCGCAGGACGTGCGCAGAGCCCGCGAGGCGCGGGCCGGGGTGCAGCCGCTGCCCGGTGTGGCGGAGCTGTTCCAGGACTGGCTGGGCCCCGACGGCCTGGCCCCCGACGCCGCCGCGATGCTCACCGACCGCACCGCCACGCCCCCGCCCCGGGTGCGGCCGGGCGCCGAGGCCCGGAACCTGTTCCGGGAGCTGATCCGCCGATGTCACCCCGATCTGGTGACCGACCCGGCGGAGATGGAGCGACGGGGCGCCTTCGTCACGCGGGTCAACCAGGCGTACGCCCTGGGGGACGTGGCGGCGCTGCGCGCCCTGACCGAGGAGTGGGAGGCGGGCCCCTCCCGCGGCCCCTCACCCGGGCAGCGGGGCGAGGAGTTGGTGGCCCGCCTCGGCTGGCTGGCCGAACGACGGGACCTCCTGGCGGAGATCGCGGCCTCACTGGAGGGCGGCGCGATCGGTTCGCTGTTGCGCCTGGGGGAGGACGACCCCGACGCGCTGCTGGAGGAGATCGCCGAGGGGCTGCGGGAGAGGATCCGTACCCGGGAGGCGGAGCTGTACCGGATCGGGGCCGGGGCGGGCGCCCCGACCACCGATCCGTCCGGGGTCCCGATCGCCGGTACGACCGCGGCGGCCGGGTCCGACCCGTCCGCCGCCGGGCCGGCCCCCGACCCGGTCACCGGTTCCCCCGGGCCCACCGATCACCCGGGCGGGGACGGCTCCACCGGTACCGCTCCCGGCGCGGACTGACCGCGCCCGCCCCGGCCCCCGGGTCTCGGCCGCGGGGCCGACCCCGGCGTCGGCCCCGTGCGGGTCCGTCCGGTCGCCTACAGTCGGTGGCATGAACTTCGCACAGGTCCCCACCGTGACGGTGGACGCCGTTCCCGCCGACGGGCTGCTGCTCGACGTCCGCGAGCCCGAGGAGTGGGCCGCCGGGCACGCCGAGGGCGCCCTGCACATCCCGATGGGCGAGGTGATCGCCCGCCGCACGGAGATCGAGGAGCGCGTGGGCGACGGTCCGGTGCACGTGGTGTGTCGCTCCGGCGGTCGCTCGGCTCAGGTGACGGCCTACCTGGCACAGCAGGGCGTGGACGCGGTCAACGTGGACGGTGGGATGGTCGCCTGGGAGGCGGCGGGCCGTCCCCTGGCCGCCGACGGGGAGCCGCCCCGGGTGCTCTGAGCCGGCGTCGGCGGGCGCACGCCCGGACCGCCGCTCACCACCGCGAAGGAAGGACGGTCGCGTCGGCGACCGTGTCGAGGGCCCACCGGGACATCCCGGCGGGCCCTCGACACGGTCGGGAGGGTTTTCGCGCCGGGTCATGCTCTGGCCAGGGAAAAGAACACAGTGTTCCGGAGTCGGGACCCGGAATCACACGGACCGTCGCGAACCGGGCCAGAGGCTTTGCACGCAGGGGTGAATTCGCAGCGGCGCACACATGAAGCGTCGACCTCCCGGGGAGGCAGGGACCGCTCACGACCCACCGGTCTCGCCGTCCGGCGACGCCGCTCCCCACCCACCGGAGGTTCCGCGTGGAGATCACCGGCCACGCCCGTCCGGCCGACCCCACCGACC
>NZ_VKHT01000962.1 GCF_014141535.1 Streptomyces alkaliphilus
GGCTATGACTTTCGGCCGAACCGCCCCGTCCCCGCCCGACCTAGACTCCCGGCATGACCACTCGTCGCGAAACGGTCGGTCGTTCCGCCCCCGCCCTCGCGGTCGGACTCTGCGCGGTTCTCCTCACGGTCGGCGCCCTGGAGTACCTGTGGACGGAGTCCTTCCGGGGATCGGGGGGAGAGCCGGTGCTGTACGCGGGGTTGATCGTCGCGGGGCTCACCGCGCCGGCTCCGCTGCTCGGGGCCCGGGCGTTGGCCCGGGTCGGCGTGGGGGCCGCTCTCGTCTCCCTGGGGACCACGGCCGCCACCCGGACGGGGTGGAACGGGGGCGTGCCGTACGGCCTCACCGAAATCCTCGCCCTGGTCACGCTGGCGGCCCTCGTGGCCGCGCGCGGCGCGGCACGGCCGGCGGCCGGCGCCGTTCCCCTGGTGATCGCGGCCGTCGTGCTGCGTCCCCTGACCCCCGGGGTCGGGGAGATCGGGATCATCCTGGCGCTCCTCCTGGTGGTGGTCGTGATGGCCGTCACCGGAGCCGGGCTGGCGGTGCGGTTCGTGGCGATCGACCGCAGTCGGCGGGAGCGGACGGTGCGGCTGGAGCAGCGCGCGGACCTCGCCCGCGACCTGCACGACTTCGTGGCCCACCACGTGACGGGCATGGTGGTCCTGGCCCAGGGGGCCCGGACCATCGCGGAGAAGCGACCGGAGGCGGTCGCTCCCGCGTTGCGTCGCATCGAGGAGGCCGGCGGTGAGGCACTGACCTCGATGCGACGCATGGTCGGAACCCTGCGGGACTCCGGGACGGGCGCCCGGGGGGATGAGCCCGGGGGCGATCTGCGGGAACGGATCGAGTCCCTGGTGGCCGGGGCCGTTCCGCCCGAGGGGGCCCGGATCGACCTGACGGTCGGCGAGGGGATCGGCGAACCGGGCCACGAACCGCCCGCCGAGGTGGTCACGACCGCCCACCGCGTGGTCATGGAGGCGCTGACCAACATCCGCCGGCACGCGAGGGACTGCCGGCGGGTGGAGGTGGTCGTGGACCGGAAGGGGAAGAGCCTGGTGGTGCGGGTGAGCGACGACGGGCGTCGCCGACACGGTTCCGGACGCGGCCCGGGGCGCGGCTTCGGACTGATGGGCCTGGGTGAGCGGGTCTCACTGATCGGGGGCACGCTGCGGGCCGGTCCGGCACCGGGGGCCGGCTGGACCGTCCGCGCCGAGCTGCCCCTCGTGGGCGCGGGGGTCGGCCGATGACGATCCGGGTGCTGATCGCGGACGATCAGGCCATGGTGCGCACGGGGTTCGGTCTGATTCTCGCCGCCGAGGAGGACATCGAGGTGGTCGCCGAGGCCGCCGACGGCGCGGAGGCGGTCGAACTGGCGCGCCGTCACCGTCCCGACGTGGTGCTCATGGACATCCGGATGCCCCGGCTGGACGGGCTGGAGGCGCTGCGACTGCTCACCCGTCCGGGCATGGTCGATCCGCCCCGGGTGGTGGTGGTGACCACCTTCGACGACGAGGCGTATGTCCGACGGGCCCTGCGGGGCGGTGCGTACGGTTTCCTGCTCAAGGACGCCGGTCCGGCCCTGCTGGTGGAGGCGGTACGGGCGGCGGCCTCGGGGGAGGCGCTGATCAGCCCGTCGGTCACCATCTCCCTGTTGCGCGGGCTGACCGCGGAGCCGACGGCCGGGGGCGGGCCGGAGCCCGATCCGCTCTCGGAGCGGGAGCGGCAGGTGGTGGTGTTGGTGGCGCGCGGGGCGACCAACGCCGAGGTGGCGGCGGCGCTGACCATCGGGGTGGGCACGGTCAAGACCCATCTGACCAACGTGCAGCGCAAGTGGGGGGCCAGGAACCGGGTGGAGATCGCCGCCCGGGCGTGGGAGACGGGGCTGGTG
>NZ_VKHT01000963.1 GCF_014141535.1 Streptomyces alkaliphilus
CCCCGGGCCCCCGGGCCCCCGGGTCCGCACGAGTACATGAATGTCACAGAAGTCCCCGAAAAAAAACAGAATAGAAAGCGCGATCGAGAAAATTCCAACAGTTACCGACTGGACGGTATGGCTTTGGTTGCACTACGGGCACAGCACTGGATCGTGGACCGCCGCACCCCAACAATGCAGAGCGAGCCGCCCTTCCCGCCCCTACAGGTGGAGGTTCGTGATGCCCCTGAGCACCAGGCCCCGGGAGGTCGCCGTGACGACCCGGGACCACCGGGTCGACCGGAACGATCGACGCGAGGCCACGCGTCCACCCGACCGCGCGCAGACGCTCCTGGTACTGCGCCGCTCCGCCCGGCTGCTGCTGCACCGCCTGCCCCACCTCACCGACCGGGTGGTGGCACTGCTCCGCGAACAGGAGCCCTCCTACCGGGGCCCCGGAGTGGACACCGAGGCCCTGTGGCAGGAGGTGCACCGCTCCCTGCGCCACAACGTCGGCTGCCTGATCGACCCCCGGGGCATGCGCGAATCCGCCCGGCACTGCTCGCGTCGCATCGGTTCGGACCGGGCGCGCCAGGGACTGCCGCTGGACGCGCTCCAGCACGCCTTCCGGCTCGGTGGCGGCGTGGTCTGGGAGGAACTCCTGGACACCGCGGCCAGGCAGGACCCCGAGTCCATGCGCCTGCTGGTGCACGTCGCCGGCGACGTGTGGAACTTCGTGGACGAGCACTGTTCGCTCGCCGCCGAGGCCTATCGCAGGGCGGAGCGTGAGATGGCCTGGCGGCGGGAGAACCGCATCCGTCTCATGACCGAGGCCCTGCTGCACGGCACGGTCCGGGTCGCCGATCTGCCCGACGTGGTCGAGGCGCTCGGCCTCTCCGAGGACGGCCGCTACGCGGTGGTCGCCATCGGCGGCCCCGGACGCGCCGCGCTGCGCACCGGACCCGCCGGTGACCGGCTGGTCTGGAACCCCGGCGACCCCGTGGACCTGGCCATCGCCCCGCTGGAGGAGGAACCCGGCGAACCGCGTGAGGGGGAGCGCGGCCTGGAACGGCTCGCCCGCGACCTGACGCCGGGCCCGGGCCTGCCACCGGTGAGGATCGGCGTCAGCCCCCCGGTCAGAGGGCTGGTCGGCCTCGGGGAGGCGAGGTCGTTGGCGGAGAAGGCACTCCAGGCGTGCCCGGCCGACGGGGAGGTCGCCCTGCTGGGCGACCACCTCGCCGCCGCCCTGCTGGTCTCCTCGCCGGACCTGGGAGCGGTCCTGACCGAACGCGTCCTGGGGCCGCTGCGCCGGCTCGACCCCGGCGATCGGGAGATCCTGCTGGACACCCTCGCGACCTGGCTGGAGTGCGACGCCTCCGCCCAGCGCACCGGCGAACGCCTCTCCTGCCACCGCAACACGGTCCTGAACCGACTGCGGCGGTACGAGAAGCTCACCGGTCGCTCCTTGGGCAGTCCCGGCGAGACGGCCGAGCTCTCGCTGGCGCTCACCGCCCGCCGGGTCCTGGAGGGGGGCCGACCGGTGATCTGAGGTCGGGGTCGGCCCCGGGCGCGGTGCCGGGGCCGTCCGGGTGGTCCGGACGCGGCGCCGTGCCCGGCAGGCCGTTCGCCCCCCCGCGGCGTCCGGGTGAAGGTGCCTAGGCTGGGGAAAGGAGAACCTTCGGACACCCGATTCCCACCGCGGTTCCGTTCGGGCCCGGCGGCCCACCGGCACGACGGCCGGCGCGGGGCGGGCGTCCCGAACCCCGCCGACCCGGCGCGGACGGCCGGCGCCCCGGCCGCGCCGGCGACGTGCGACCACCGACCGCAGGGAGCACGCGATGAACCCCGACACCCCCACTCCCCGGGCCGCGCAGGAGCCCCGGCCGCCGGGCACACCCCCGGAGCCC
>NZ_VKHT01000964.1 GCF_014141535.1 Streptomyces alkaliphilus
CTTCTGTGAGGGATCTCCCAATCGGATCCCCTCCCACCCGTTGCCGGCCCCTCGCTACAGTCCGTGGCGAGAACGCACAGGATGATCGGGACCCAGGGCACGCCCGGCGCGGAGACGACGACGGCACGGCGTGCGGGGACAGCCCACGGCGGGAGGCCACAGAGCACATGGCACGCGAGTCGGAATCCGGACAGCCCATCGAACCGGTATACGGACCGGAAGCGCTCAAGGGGTGGGGGCCGGAGGAGAAGCTGGGGGAGCCCGGCGCCTACCCCTACACCCGGGGCGTCTACCCGAGCATGTACACCGGCCGGCCGTGGACGATGCGCCAGTACGCCGGTTTCGGCACGGCGGTGGAGTCCAACGCCCGGTACAAGCAGCTGATCGCCAACGGCACCATGGGCCTGTCGGTCGCCTTCGACCTGCCCACCCAGATGGGTCACGACTCCGACGCCCCGATCGCGCACGGCGAGGTCGGCAAGGTGGGCGTGGCCATCGACTCCGTCGACGACATGCGGGTGCTGTTCGGCGGTATCCCGCTGGACCAGGTCTCCACGTCGATGACGATCAACGCCCCCGCCGCCGTCCTGCTGCTGCTCTACCAGCTCGTCGCCGAGGAGCAGGGCGTGTCGGCGGACAAGCTGACCGGGACCATCCAGAACGACGTGCTCAAGGAGTACATCGCGCGCGGGACGTACATCTTCCCGCCCAAGCCCTCGCTGCGGCTGATCGCGGACATCTTCAAGTACTGCCGGGCCGAGATCCCGAAGTGGAACACCATCTCCATCTCCGGCTACCACATGGCCGAGGCCGGGGCCACGCCCGCGCAGGAGATCGCCTTCACCCTCGCCGACGGCATCGAGTACGTGCGCACCGCCGTCGCCGCCGGTATGGACGTGGACGACTTCGCGCCGCGCCTGTCCTTCTTCTTCGTGGCCCGCACCACGATCCTGGAGGAGGTCGCCAAGTTCCGTGCCGCCCGCCGGATCTGGGCCCGGGTCATGCGCGAGGAGTTCGGCGCGAAGAACCCCAAGTCGATGATGCTGCGCTTCCACACCCAGACCGCCGGCGTGCAGCTCACCGCGCAGCAGCCCGAGGTGAACCTGGTGCGGGTGGCGGTACAGGGCCTGGCGGCCGTGCTCGGCGGCACCCAGTCGCTGCACACCAACTCCTACGACGAGGCCATCGCGCTGCCCACCGACAAGTCCGCCCGCCTGGCGCTGCGCACCCAGCAGGTGCTGGCCCACGAGACGGACGTGACCGCCACCGTGGACCCGTTCGCCGGTTCCTACGTGGTGGAGTCGATGACCGACGCGGTGGAGGAGGCCGCGCTGGACCTCATGCGGCAGGTCGAGGACCGGGGCGGCGCGGTGGAGGCCATCGAACAGGGCTTCCAGAAGTCCGAGATCGAGCGCAGCGCCTACCGCATCGCCCGCGAGACCGACGCGGGCGAGCGCGTCGTGGTCGGCGTCAACCGTTTCCGCCTCGACGAGGAGGAGCCCTACGAGCCGCTGCGCGTGGACCCCGCGATCGAGGCCCAGCAGGCCGAGCGGCTGAAGCGGTTGCGCGCCGAGCGCGACCAGCCGGCGGTGGACGCGGCACTCGCGGCGCTGCGCGAGGCGGCGAGCGGGGACACCGACAACGTGCTGTACCCGATGCGGGAGGCGCTGCGGGCCCGGGCCACAGTCGGTGAGGTGTGCAACCTGCTGCGCGAGGTGTGGGGCGCCTACGTCCCCTCGGAGAACTTCTGACGGTCCCGGTCGACCGGGACCCGGCGGCCCCGCGCGACGACCCCGCCACCCGGGGTCGCGCCCGGGGCCGCCGGCGTGTCGTCCCGATCCCGGCCTCCGTCGTATCGGTGGCCCCGTCACTTCCCCACCCCCTGC
>NZ_VKHT01000965.1 GCF_014141535.1 Streptomyces alkaliphilus
CTGCGGACGGGTGGGGGCGGCCCTCGGACGGGCGGCGGTGCCGCCGGTTGCCCGTCCGAACGAGCCGCCCCCAGTCCGCCGGACCGGCATGGACCGACCGTGGCATCCCGATGACACCGCAATGACGGCTTCCGGAACGCCGGAACGCCTCGCCCCGGAGGAAGAAGTCCGGATAACCGCACGTCACCGGTGGTGCGCGCAGGGCCGAGCGGTCGCCCACCGGCGCCGCGTGGACCGCCGGACAGGGGGCGTGGGAGCCCGGACCGCGTGCTCCGGCTCTCCGGAAGGAGCCCCCTTCCCCCGGGGGGAGGGGGTACGACCGGTACGGCCCCCGACCGGGTGAGGGGCGGGGTGGACCGTCCGGGCGGCCGAACGGCGGGCCGACCGCTCAGGCCACGGAGGCGGCCCGTCCGACGGCTCGGGCGCGGGCGGCCGCCGCGAGGCGCTCGTCCGCCCGTTCCGGGGCGTACAGTTCATCGGCCAGCAGGACGGCCGCGCCGATCAGTCCCGCCCGGTCACCGAGGCGGGAGGTGACCACCTGGAGATGGGCGGTGGTGCGGGGCATCGCCCGCCGGTAGAGCAACTCCCGGACACCGGTGAGGAAGGGTGGGCCGGCGAGGTCCCCGGCGAGCATGAGCACCCCGGGGTTGACCACCGTCACGACGGTGGCCAGCACGTCGCCCACCACCCGACCGGCCTCGCGGGCCAGTCGCACCGCGTCCGGATGCCCGGCCGCCAGCAGTTCGCGCACCCCGGAGCCGGAGGCGGTGGGCACCCCCTCGGCGGTGAGTCGGGCGGCCAGGGCCCGACCGCTGGCCACGGCGGCCAGACAGCCCCGTGAGCCGCACATGCACGGGGCGTCGGAGGCGCCGGCGGTGCGAATGTGACCGATATCACCCGCTCCGCCGTCGATGCCCCGGTACAGGCCACCGTCGACCACCATGCCGGCACCTATCCCGGTGGAGACCTTCACCAACAGGAAGGCCGCGCAGTCGGGGTGACCGTGTCGCTGCTCGGCCAGCGCCATCAGGTTGGCGTCGTTCTCGACCAGGACCGGCAGCTCCGGGTCGGTGCCCAGGCGCTCGGCGAGGACGGCGCGCAGGCGCTCCGGCAGGGGATGGTCTCCCCAGCCGGGCATGATCGGCGGATCCACCAGGCGCCGGGTGAGCGCGTCCACGGGGCCGGGAACGGACAGGCCCACGGCGCAGATTCGGGGCGCGGTGACGCCCTCGCCCCCCGTCCGGTGGAGGTGGCGTTCGAGCAATCGGGTGAATCGTTCCCCCAAAAGGTCCAACGCCCGGTCGGGACCGTCCGCGATGGAGAGCGGCCCGGCGCTTTCGTCCATCACCCGCCCGGCGAGGTCGAGAAGGGCGACCCGGGCGTTGCGGGTTTCCAGGACCGCGGCGAGGACGAACGCGTGCGAGGCGTCGAACTCCAGTCGTACGGCGGGACGTCCGCCGGTGGAGGACTCGGCGGGGCCGGGGGTCTCGCGGATCCAGCCGGCCCGCAGAAGGGGCTCCAGTCGACCGCCGACGGTCGATCGGGCGAGGCCGGTGACGCGTTGCAGCTCCCCCCGCGTGGTGGCCCGCCCACGGCGGATCAACCCGAGCAGATGGCCCGAACTCGCCTGATTCATCCCTCTGTTCCCCGTCCTCGCCGACGGCGGCGACACCGGCTTCAGCACATCAAGGAAATGTTACGGCAGGACTTTTGACCGTTAAGCCGACGTAACTCTGCGGTATCGTGGCCATAAGCGGTGAAGCCCGACGCCTGTGGAGCCCTTCGTGGACAGCGCGAGACCGACGAGCGACGACCTGCCGGACACCACGGCGGGCCGTGATCTACCCCTGACCTCCCGCGATCCCCGCCCCAAGCACC
>NZ_VKHT01000966.1 GCF_014141535.1 Streptomyces alkaliphilus
GGCGAGCGCGAAGCCCGCCCCCATCAGCATCGACACGCCGTAGGCGATCGGGGGGAAGGGTTCGGAGCCGATGAACATGGGGATGAAGGTGATCAGTGTGGCCACCGCCCCGACGGCGAAGACCACTCCGCCGATCCGGACCAGTAGGTCACCACTGCGGCCCTCGGCCGCCGTCGGTTCGGATGCGCTGCTCACCCCTCCAGGGTAGGCGGGCCCCTCCGGGGACGGGCACCGACCCCCGCCCCGCCGGGTGGGGGAGGCCCGGTCGAGGCGATCTTGCCCATTCGGCGGGGACGATTAGCCTTGAGGGTGGACGGCGGGTCGTGCGGCCCGCCGCCTGCCGTACCCGCACCACCACGGCACTCGCGACCCCCATCCGCACGGACGCACCGAAACGACATTCCACCGGCCGATGCGAGGCGGCCCGAGCGACAGCGAGGACGAGGACACGTGCCTACCGGCAAGGTCAAGTGGTTCAACAGCGAGAAGGGCTTCGGCTTCCTCTCCCGGGACGACGGCGGCGATGTCTTCGTCCACTCCTCCGTCCTGCCGCCGGGGGTGGATGTGCTCAAGCCCGGTCAGCGGGTCGAGTTCGGGGTGGTCGCCGGACAGCGCGGTGACCAGGCCCTGTCGGTGACGATCCTCGACCCGACCCCCTCGGTGGCCGCCGCCCAGCGGCGCAAGCCGGACGAGATGGTCTCCATCGTCCAGGACCTCACCACCCTGCTCGACGGGGTGGCCCAGCAACTCGAGCGGGGCCGGTACCCCGACCGGGCCAACGGGCGGAAGATCGCCGGAATGCTGCGGGCGGTCGCCGACCAGTTGGACGTCTGACGCCCCGGGGCGGCGTCCGTCCCGCCCGATGTCGCGCACGCCGCCGCCCCCGGACCCGACGGGTCCGGGGGCGGCGGCGCGAGCGTTCCGGGGGAGTGCCGGTGGCCGGGGGCCGGCCGCGTCAGTCCCCGAAGGGGGGCTCCAGGGCGGTCGCCGACAGCGGGGGCGCCAGCCCCTCGGACGCCGCCCGACCCAGCAGTTCACGGACCGCCGCGTATCCGTCATCGCCCAGGTCCGCGGTGAACTCGTTGACGTACAGGGCGATGTGACGATCGGCCACGGACGGATCCATCTCCTGCGCGTGCTCCATCACATGGGCGTGCGAGGCCGACGGGTCCTCCCACGCCATCCGCACCGAGGTCCGGATGGTCTCGGACAGCGCGCGCAGCCGCTCCGCCCCCAGATCGCGGCGGGCGATGATCGCGCCCAGCGGGATCGGGTGCCCGGTCGTTCCCTCCCAGAACTCGCCCAGGTCCACCAACTGGTGCAATCCGTACTCGTGGTACGTGAAGCGTGCCTCGTGGATGACCAGGCCGGCGTCCACCCGACCGTCCCGCACGGCGGGCATGATCTCGTGGAACGGCATCACCACGACGTTCCCCGGGCCCTCCGGCACCCATCGGGCCGCCCACAGCCGGAACAGCAGGTAGGCGGTGGACAGTTCGCTGGGCACCGCCACCGTGCGACCGGTCAGGGCGGTGCCCTGTTCGCCGGGACGGACCGCCTCGCGGCCGAGCAGCAGCGCGTAGGTGTCCAGCACGTGCGGGAGCACCGCGTAGGACACCTTCAGCACCTGCCCCTCACCGCGCCGGGCCAGGCCATTGGTGACGTCGATGTCCGCGAACCGCACGCGGGGCGGTGAGGCACCGGGCACCAGGCCGTGCGTCCAGGCGTGGAAGACGAAGGTGTCGTTGGGGCAGGGGGAATAGGAAATGTCCGTGATGCCCACCGCGTCGCCCGGGGCGGTCGGCGCGGTGTCCCCGGTGTCTCGGGAAGCGGTGTCGCGGGCCCCCGCGTCCCTGGAAGGGGGGACGGGGGACGGG
>NZ_VKHT01000967.1 GCF_014141535.1 Streptomyces alkaliphilus
GAGCGGGGCGGGCGATCGCGAACGCGGCGAGGGGCCGGCACGCGGCGCGCGTGCCGGCCCCTGCGGGCGGTGCGTTCGGAGGGCCCGCGCTCAGGTGCGGCGGTGGCCGATCAGGCGGGGTTCGTGCTCCAACCCCTGGAGGCCGTGCCAGGCGAGGTTCACCAGGTGGGCGGCCACCTCCGCCTTCTTCGGCTTGCGCACGTTCAGCCACCACTGGCCGGTCAGCGCCACCATCCCCACCAGCGCCTGCGCGTACATCGGCGCCAGCTTCGGGTCGTAACCCCGGCTCTTGAACTCGCGCCCCAGGATGTCCTCCACCTTGGTGGCTATGTCACCGATCAGCGAGGCGAAGGTGCCCGTCGGGGTGGTGACCGGCGAGTCCCGCACCAGTATGTGGAAGCCGTCGGTGTGCTGCTCGATGTAGTCCAGCAGCGCGAAGGCCGCCTGTTCCAGCAGCTCACGGGGGTGTCCGGCGGTGAGCGCGGAGGTCACCATGTCCAGCAGCCGGGCCATCTCCCGGTCCACCACCACGGCGTACAGGCCCTCCTTGCCACCGAAGTGCTCGTACACCACCGGCTTGGAGACCCCCGCCCTGGCGGCGATCTCCTCCACCGACGTCCCGTCGAAACCACGGGCGGCGAAGAGCGTGCGACCGATGTCGAGCAGTTGCTCCCTGCGTTCGGTGCCGGTCATCCGGCGCCTGGCGCGTCGGGTGGTGCGGGGCGGTTTCTCCGTACTGCTCTTCTCGGTCGCCACGCCCTCCATCATGCCGCGCCGATGTCGGGCTTCTCCGCCGGGTTACCGGTGCCCGCCGCGGCGCCGACCCTCTCCCGTCGATCCGATCGGCCCCGACGGGAGCCGTCCTCGTCATCGCAGACCCGCTTGGCGTCGAGGCGCGACTTCTTCGGCCAGCGCACGTCGTGCGCCCAGCCGGCCAGCTCGAACCAGCGGATCAGCCGTGCGCTGGAGTCCACCTGCCACCGGTCCACGCCGTGCCGGGCGCAGGTCGGGTCGGCGTGGTGCAGGTTGTGCCAGGACTCACCACAGGAGAGCACGGCCAGCCACCAGACGTTCCCCGAGCGGTCGCGCGACTTGAAGGGCCGGTTGCCCACCGCGTGGCAGATCGAGTTGATCGACCAGGTCACGTGGTGCAGCAGGGCCACCCGGACCAGCGAGCCCCAGAAGAAGGCGGTCAGCGCGCCCTGCCAGGACCAGGTCACCAGACCGCCGATCACGGCCGGGGCGGCGAGGGAGACCGCGGTCCACAGCACGAACTGACGGGAGATCCGCCGGATGTCGGGGTCCGCGATCAGGTCGGGGGCGTACTTCTGCTGGGAGGTCTGCTCCTTGTCGAACATCCACGCCATGTGTGCCCACCACAGGCCCTTCATCAGGGCCGGCACCGTCTCGCCGTACCGCCAGGGGGAGTGCGGGTCGCCCTCGGCGTCGGAGTGCTTGTGGTGCCTGCGGTGGTCGGCGACCCAGCGGATCAGCGGGCCCTCGACGGCCAGCGAGCCGGCGATGGCCAGGGCGATCCGCAACGGCCGCTTCGCCTTGAAGGAGCCGTGGGTGAAGTAGCGGTGGAAGCCGATGGTGATGCCGTGGCAGCCGAGGAAGTAGAAGGCCACCAGCAGGCCCAGGTCCAGCCAGCTCACCCCCCAGCCCCAGGCCAGGGGCACGGCCGCGAGCAGTGCCAGGAACGGCACCACGATGAAGAGGAGCAGGGTGATCTGTTCGATGGAGCGGCGTTCCTCGCCACCAAGGGTGCCGGTGGGCGTCCCCTCGGCGTCGGGTGCCTCGGCACGCGGGGGCGGTAGGAGATCCGGGCTGGTGGTCATGACAGGTACTACCTCGGGGGTGGGAGAGGGGTGGGTG
>NZ_VKHT01000968.1 GCF_014141535.1 Streptomyces alkaliphilus
CCCCACCATCGACACCGCCCCCTCGCGCCCCGTCACCGGCCGACCTCCAACAGCTACCAGGCGCCGGCCTGTCCGTCCCCGGAATCCGAGCGGCACCGGTCATCTTCCGAGCGGCCGGTAATGCCGCTGCCGTAGTTCGTCTGCGGTCCGGCTCTCGGCTGCCGTGTCGCCCTCATCGCGGCGTCGGGAGCTCCCGTCCCCTCCCGACGGTTCCCGGTGCCCCGCACCGTCAGGACGGGGAGGCCCCGAGGACAGGGGCCGGAAACCATCGGTTCGCCGGGGTGAGGCGGAGAAGTGGGCAGAGGTGGAGTGGGCCTTCCCGGTGGTCGTCACCTGCGACGGCGGCCCCAATCCGGTACCGCCGTGGCTCAACGCGCTCCTCGTCCTGTTCGCCCCGGGCACCGTGGTGACCGTGAACGGCTCGATCCTTCCGAATCGCGATCGCCGGTGGAGGACGTACCGCATCCTGTGACGCGCGGAGCCGTTCCCCTCCCCGGCCCCGAACGCCGAGCGACCCCGGCGCTGTCGGCGGGACCGACGGGACCGGGGCGGTCGGGAAGGGCTCAGGGGGTGATCGTGGCGCAGGCGTAGCGGTCGCCGGCGTCTCCGGTGGCGAGGGTGGTCTCGTCCGGCCCGGGCTCGTCCGCGTCCTCCGATTGGTAACGGTCCGGGATGTGGGCGAAGTTGTCCCGATCCTCGTGAAGGATCACCGCCACCCCCTCCTCCGGGATGTCGTCGAGGGTGAATCGGTCGGTGACGAAGGTCGCCTCCGCCGTCCCATCCTCGGTGACCAACAGCGACGGCATGTCGCCGGGGTGTTCGGGGTGGTCGGTGTCGTCGGGGTTCCAGTGGCCGCCGGCGCTCATGAACGCCCCGTTGGGGTCGTCCGCCTCGCACTCCGCCGTCTCGTGCAGGTGGAAGCCGTGGAAGCCGGGGTCCAGTGTCAGGCCGGTCAGTGACACCTCGCCCCGGAGCAGGTCGTCCCGCTCGCTCAGCGAGAAGGTGCCGACGCTCTCCCCGTCCCGGTCGATCAGGTCGGCGGTCGGGCCGTTCGACGCGTCGTCCTGCTCCACGGCCGGGGCCGCGGCGGGCTCGGCCTCGGTGTCGGCCGCGCAGGCCGTCGCTCCGAGGAGGACGACGGCCGCGATCGCGCTCGCGTGGCGGATCCGGGTGGCTCGTGTCATCGGGGATTCTCCCTGGCGTGGGGATGGGGAATACCCGGAAGGGGTCCGGGCGGTTCCCATCGATATCGCACCGGGAAGGGGTGAAACACGCATCACGGGCGGAGTGTTGGGTGGTGGGGCCCGACAACCACCCGGTTGTCGCGCCCCACCGCCCGGCCTCCGCAAGGGCGTTCGGGAAGGGGCCCCGTCCCGGCGGGGGTGCCGCGCCGACGACGGACCGGCCGGTGCGGGCCGCCTCGGCCCGATCGGCTCAGTTCTCGTCGTGGGGGTGGGGTATCCGCGTCTGGGGCCCGGTCGTGGGCACCTTCTCGTTCTCCGGGGCGCCGATGAAGTGCCCGAAGGTCCCGGTGATGCCGAGCAGGCGGTCCAGGGCCGGCCGGCGGTTGTCCAGGTACAGCTTGATCCCGGCCACCGTCACCCGACGGTGGACCATGAGCAGGATGGACAGGCCCATGGAGTCGCAGGTGCCCAGTTCCGCACAGTCCAGATGGAGTTCGCGCAGGTCCGGTCGCGCGTCCATCTCCTCGACGACGGTCTCCAGGAAGTCCTCGGAGGTGTCGTAGTCAAGGTCACCGGAGATCGCGATGTGAACGGTGTGCGGATCGGTCACGGTCCGGGTGAGGACGAGGTTCTGGGCCGGGTACGTGGTCATGCGGGGGTTTCCGGGTCTCTTATATACATCTGACCACA
>NZ_VKHT01000969.1 GCF_014141535.1 Streptomyces alkaliphilus
TTCCGGAGGGGCGGCGGGTGACGGGAGGCGCTGAACGGTGCGGCCATCGTCACGGGAGGCGCGGACCACTGTCAAGATTTATTCATAAATAATGATCAGGCTAGAGTGGGGAGTCCGTGGGACGAACACTCGATTCGGGCAGCCGGGGAGCAGGGGGAACACGACATGGGGTCCTATTCCGCCCGGGGTGTCCACGGTGACGTGGTGCACCGCCTGGGCGCCCGCATCGTGGGGGGCGGTTTCGCCGAGGGGGACACCCTGGACATCCGCGCCCTGGGCGCCGAACTGGACGTCAGCCTCACCGTGATGCGCGAGGCGCTCAAGGTGCTCGCCGGCAAGGGTCTGGTGGACGCCCGCCAGAAACGCGGCACCTTCGTCCGACCACGCGCGGAATGGAACCTCCTGGACCCCGACCTGATCCGGTGGCGGGCCCGGGCCGGGGACGCCGACCGTCTCCTGCGCGACCTCGCCGACGTGCGGGCCGTGGTGGAACCGGCCGCCGCCCACCGGGCGGCCCTGCACCGCACGGAGGCCGACCTCGACGCGCTGGAGGCCGCGCTCGCCGCCATGGTGGAGGCCGGGAACGACCCGGCCGCGTCGGCCCGGGCCGACGCCCTCTTCCACCGCGCCCTCCTGGCCGCCACCGGAAACGAACTCCTCGCCCGCATGGAGGTCTTCCTCGAGCCGGGCCTGCTGGAGCGCGACCGGCTCGTCCACGCCCACCCCGCCTTCGGTGACGCCGTGCCCGGTCACCGGGCCGTGCTGGAGGCCGTGCGCGACGGGGACGCGACGGGAGCGCACCGCGCCATGCTCGCCCTCCTCGCCCGGGCCGACGCGGACCTGGCGCTGGTGAGCCCACGCCCCGCCCCCTGAACCGCGCCCGGGAACGTCCGTCACCGACCGGCCCGGGCCGGATACCGTGCTCCCGACCCCACCGGCCGGCGCGTGACCGCCCGGGGGACCCGGGAGGACGAGATGGTCGAGGTGACCCGCCTGAGCACCCTGGTCGAACTCGACGGGGAGCCCGCGGACCCCGAGGAGATGGCGGTCTCCGCCCGGCTGGAGGCGGTGCTCTCCGACGGCCGCCGGGTGCCGCTGCTCGACGACCGGGGCTGGGCCGACTCGATGCACGGCGGCGGGGTGGACATCCGGGATTTCGTCTCGATCGGGGACATCGAGACGACCGCCCGGACGGTGGTCGGCCCGGACGAGCCGGGAGAGGGCGACACGCACGAGGGGATGGCGGCCGACCACTGGGGGCACCTGGCCGACGTCCTGCGGCGGCGCGGCGTGGCCGCGGACGCCGAGGAGTTGGAACGCCTGCCGCACGAGGTCGTGCTCGGCGAACGCCTCCGGGAGTGGCTGGGAGGCCCGCGCCCCCTTCCCTCCCGGCCCGAATCCGACCGGCGGTGATCAGCCGGCGTCGGCCGGCCCGAAGTGGTGACGGGTGAGCCGCGAGCCGTCGGAGCCGATGGACGCGGCGACACAGCGGAACACCCGGGACCCGGCCGCGTACTGCGCCTCGGTGGGGGGCAGCACGTCCGGCTCCCAGGAGTCGGCCTCCCGCTCCCGGCCGCGCTCGTTGAGGGAGGCCGCCAGGACCCCGGCGGAACACACCTCCCGGACCACGGGGTGGGCGGCGAGCTCGGCCTGGTTGTGGGTGAGCCCGTCGGCGGGCAGCGGGGCGATCGCGAAGGTCTCCCAGACGTGCTCGGCCCGGCAGTCGGCGGCGGTGATGGAGACGTTGCCGGTGATCACGACCATGCCGCCCCAGCACTCGGGCTCCACGACGCAGGCGGCGTCGGCGCCGGCGATGTCCGCGGCGGGACAGTCCCCCGTGGCGGTCGGCACGCCCCACTCGACGCCGGCGGTC
>NZ_VKHT01000097.1 GCF_014141535.1 Streptomyces alkaliphilus
ACCCCCGGCCGCCCTGGCTGCGTCCCACCATCCGCATCCGCCTCACCCTGCTGTACGGCGGGATGTTCCTCATCGCGGGCGTCGTGCTGCTCGGCATCATCTACCTGCTGGCCGCCAACGCGCTGCGCGCCGGCAGCGCGGTCCCGTTCCGCTTCGTCAGCGAGGCGGAGGTGGAGATCACCTCCGATGCCTGCCGACCGATCGCGGGCATGGTGGACGCCGAGACCTTCCGCTCCTGGTACGCCGAGTGCGCCGGGATCCAGCGCCGGCTGGCGCTGGAGGAACTCCTGCAGCGCTCGCTCCTCGCTCTGCTCGGCCTGGCGGTCCTCGCCTTCGCCTTCGGCTACCTGATGGCCGGTCGGGTCCTCGCGCCGCTGGGCCGCATCACCCGCACCGCGCGTCGGGTCGCCGGATCCGACCTGCACCGCCGCATCGAGCTGGGCGGCCCGGACGACGAGCTGAAGGAGTTGGCGGACACCTTCGACGAGATGCTGGACCGCCTGGACCGCGCCTTCACGGCCCAACAGCGGTTCGTCGCCAACGCCTCGCACGAGCTGCGCACCCCGCTGGCGATCAACCGGACCCTGCTGGAGGTACAGCTCGCCGATCCCGCCGCGTCACCGGAACTCACCCAGCTGGGGCGCACCCTGCTGGCCACCAACGAGCGCAGCGAACAGCTGGTGGAGGGGTTGCTGCTCCTGGCCCGCAGCGACAACGAGATCACCGAACGCAAACCCCTGGACCTCGCGGAGCCCGCGGCCCGGGCGGTGGAACAACTCCGGTCGGAGGCCGCCGAGGCCGGCGTGGAACTGCGCGGCACCCGCCGCTCCGCCCCCGTGCACGGCAACGGGGTGCTGTTGGAGCGGGTGGCCCTGAACCTGGTGCAGAACGCCGTGCGGTACAACCTTCCCGAGGGCGGCTGGGTGCGGGTGGACACCGAGCGCCGCGGCTCCCAGGTCGTGCTGGAGGTGGAGAACACCGGTCCGGTGGTGCCCGCCTACGAGGTGGACAACATGTTCGAGCCCTTCCGACGGCTGCGACACGAGCGGACCCACAGCGACCGCGGGGTGGGTCTGGGCCTGTCCATCGTGCGATCGGTGGCCCGGGCCCACGGTGGCGCGGTCACCGCCGAGCCCCGGTCGGAGGGCGGCCTCGTGATGCGGGTGTTTCTGCCGATCTGAGATGATGTCCGGACGGAAAACGCCGGATGTGATCAATCGCACATACGACCCCGTTTCCCGGGGCAGTCGACCGCCGTGACCGGCTTTCCGGCCCCCGCAGCACGTTGCCGCCCGTGCCTCCGATCGCCCCTTCGGGCGCCCGGCCGGGTGTCGATTGAGTAACACAGCTTGATGTGAGGCAAAATCTCCGCCTCGAGTCGGGCACAAGACCGGCCCTCCGGGCGTTACCCGCGCTGGAGACCATCACCGAACACCACGGACACCCAAAGGGGGAGTACGAGCATGGCCACCGATTACGACACACCACGCAAGACCGACGACGACGTCAACGAGGACAGCATCGAGGAACTGAAGGCCCGACGCAACGACAAGTCGGCCTCCACCGTCGATGTCGACGAGTTCGAGCAGGCCGAGGGCCTGGAGCTGCCGGGCGCCGACCTGTCCAACGAGGAACTCTCGGTCCGGGTCCTGCCCCGCCAGGCGGACGAGTTCACCTGCATGAGCTGCTTCCTGGTACACCACCGCTCCCAGCTGGCCGCGGAGAAGAACGGTTCGCCGATCTGCCGCGACTGCGCCGGGTGAGCCCGCTCCGGAGTGCGCGGCGGGCGGGACCGCGGGGGTCCCGCCCGGTCGATCACCCGGCGTCGCGCCGTTCGGACGCCCCGGCCGCCCCGGCCGGCCGGTCCATCCGAACGGCGCGACGCCCCTCCGCCTCCGGAGCGCAGCCGCGTCCCGCCTCCAGCGCCGCCGCCAGGCGTCGCGGGTTCCGGGTCGAGAGGTACAGGTAGGGGGTCGGGTCGTCGGGATCGACGACCTCGACCCGAACGGCGGTGGGCACGTATGCCCGCAGCAGCATGAACGCACGGGCGTCGGCCCGGTGGGTTCGCCAGGCCACCGCCTCGGCCCCGTCCAACGGACGGGCCGCCCCGAGGGCCGACAGCGGCACCCGGGCCCGACCCGCCAGCAGGTTTCCCCCGGCGATCCGGATCCGTGCCGAGCCGTACGCGCTCAGCGCCATCCCGCAGACCGCCAGGGCCGCGGTCGTGCCGACGAGGGCCGCCACCGGGCCCAGCGGCACCAGCGTCACCCCCGTCAGCGCCGCGCCCATCAGCGCGATCAGCCACCATGCGCGGGGCACCGTGAGACGTTCCTCGTAGGGGCGGGGCGGCCGGGGCGGCCGGTTCGCGTCGGACTCCATGGAACAAGCATCCCGGGCGCACCCGGATCCCCCGCACCGGCGGTAGGGTCTGTGAGGCGTTCGGGCCCGGCACCACCCGGCCCCGGTGGCCCGGTCCCATCCGGGGTGTGAACCGAGGCGTGCGCCCCCGCGCACGCTCACCGGCGCGTGAAAGAGGTCGTGCGCCCCTCGGGGGTGACGGTCCCGAACCGCACCGCGACGGGGAACCGCCGGTCGCGCCCCCGGCCGACCAAGGCGACCGGGAAGACCAGGAACGACCAGGAACGACCAGGAAGAGGGGTGACCGGGTGCTCCCGGGACCGCAGGAGCCGGTGGACGTGCTGATCCGCCGCACGACGCCCGACGTCCCGCTCCCCGCCCGCGCCCATCCCGGCGACGCGGGCGTGGATCTGGTGACCACCGAGCCGGCCGAGCTGGCACCCGGTGAGCGCGCCGTCCTGCCCACCGGTATCGCCATCGCGCTCCCCGACGGGTGCGCCGCCTTCGTCCATCCCCGCTCCGGGCTCGCCGCGCGGTGCGGAGTGGCCCTCGTGAACGCCCCGGGGACCGTCGACGCCGGGTACCGTGGAGAAATCAAGGTCATCCTGATCAATCTCGACCCCCGGGAGAGCGTGCGTTTCGAGCGGTTCGACCGGATCGCCCAACTGGTGGTCCAACGGGTCGAGACGGTGCGCTTCCACGAGGTCGCGCAGCTGCCGGGTTCGGCACGGGCCTCCGGGGGCTTCGGCTCCACCGGTGGCCATGCCGGCACGGAACACACCTACGCCGTGAAAGGACAGTGACGTGTTCGGACGTCGCCGCAAGCGGAATGAGGAGCCCGGGGAGGCTGTCGAGCCCACCGCTCCGGAGGCTCCGGACGAGGCCGAGGTGCGCCGGGTGAAACTCGCCCCGGCGCCCCGCCCCGAGGGTCCCTGGGACATCTCGGAGGTGACCCGGCCCGAGGAGGGCCGGGTGGACCTCGGTGGACTCTTCGTGCCCGGCGTGCAGGGCATGGAGCTCAGGGTCGAGGTCGCCGGTGAGTCGATCGTCGCCGCGACCGTCGTCCTCAAGGACAGCGCCGTGCAGCTCCAGGCGTTCGCCGCCCCCAAGCGCGAGGGCATCTGGGGGGAGATCCGCGAGGAGATCGGCGCCGGCATCACCGGTCAGGGCGGAGTCGTGGACGAGGTCGAGGGTCCGCTCGGCTGGGAGCTGCGGGCGCAGGTCCCCGTCCAGCTCCCCGACGGCAAGCGCGGCATGCAGGTCGTGCGCTTCGTCGGCGTGGACGGCCCCCGCTGGTTCCTGCGCGGTGTCATCTCCGGCCAGGGCGCGGTGCAGCCGCAGGCCTCCGGCGTACTGGAGAGCGTCTTCCGCGACACCGTCGTGGTGCGCGGCGACCAGCCGATGGCGCCCCGGGACCCGATCGTCCTCAAGCTCCCCGAGGACGCCACCATGGTGCCCGAGGGCGTGCGCAAGCAGGAGGCGCAGGATCAGGACTCGGTCTCCCGCTTCGCGGGCGGCATGGACCGCCTGCGCCGGGGTCCGGAGATCTCCGAGGTTCGTTGACCCGGCCGCTCGACCGACCGGACGGGGGCGGTCCCGGGAGACCCGGGACCGCCCCCGTCGGTGTTCCCCCTCCGCGGACGATGGGGCCCCGACACCGGAACCCGACACCCTCCCGACCGGGGGTTAGGCTGAACGCATGACTGATGGGAGCCGTTCCGGGCGACGCGGCACCGGATGGCGGCGCTTGTTGGGCCTCCAGGACTCCTCCGCGAAGTCCCCGGTCCCGGAGGCCGACGAGGCCGATGAGGCCGAGTGCGTCCACATCCGCGACTGCACGGAAGGTCCCGAGGGGCGACGTGTGGTGACCGTGCGGGGTACCCTCCGTACAGTTGGTGAGCGCACGGTGGGCGGGCTGCCCGCCCTGGAGGCCGAACTCGACGACGGCTCGGCCTCGCTGAGCATCGTCTGGCTCGGTCGCCGATCGATCGCCGGGGTCGAACCCGGCCGCGACATGATCGCCTCCGGCCGGGTCGTCGACTCCCGGGGACGACCGGTGCTCTTCAACCCCCGCTATGAGCTCAAACCCCTCGGAACGGAGTGACGGGTGACCTCCCTGGACAGGCGGACGAACGGCGCCCCCGGCGCCCCCGAACCGGATCCCGCGGGCCCGAAGCAGGCACCCCCGGAGCCGGACGAGGCGGCCACCAAGGCGGCCTTCTTCGAGGCATTCGGTGGCGTGCGAGGGATGATCGAGACCACCGTTCCCGGTCTGGTCTTCGTGCTCAGCTACACCCTCAACCGGGACCTGAACACCTCGGCGATCCTGGCGCTGTCCATCACCGGGGTGATGTTCCTCCTCCGTCTCGTGCAGCGCGGACCCACCAAACACGCCTTCAGCGGCGTCTTCGGCGTGGTCATCGGCGCGGTCTTCGCGATGATGACCGGCGATGCCCGCAACTTCTACCTGCCGGGCATGATCTACACGCTCGTCCTCGGCATCGCCTACACCGTCTCCGCCGCTCTCGGCTTCCCGCTGCTCGGCCTCATCCTCGGTCCGCTGTTCAAGGAGAACCTCTCCTGGCGCACCCGCAATCCCGGCCGGAAGCGGGCCTACGTCAAGGCCAGCTACGTGTGGGGCGCCATCCTGCTGGCCAAGTCCGCCATCACCTTCCCCATCTACTTCTGGGGCGACGCCGCCCAGCTCGGCTGGCTGCGGGTGGCCCTGGGCATCCCGCCGTTCCTGCTGGCCGTCTACCTCACCTGGATCATCATGGTGAAGGCCCCCGCCCCCATCGACGTCATCGCCGAGATGGAGGCCGAGGAGCGGCGGGAGCAGGAACGCGAACGCGAGCGCGAGGAGGAGCGGGCCCGCGCGGCGGCGCGCGCCGCCGGCACCGCCGGCACCGGTCCCTGAGCCACCGGAAGTCCGAGACCCCGCCCACACGACGACCGGGCCCCGTCGACCACCACGGTCGACGGGGCCCGGCCCTTTCCGGGATCGGCCGGTCCCATCGGTGCCGGACCGCCCGGGCCCGGGGGCCTTCGCGGGCCGCGCGGGGACCCGATCCCGAGATGCGGCGTCGTGGCGACCGACTGATCAAGGGGGCGAACCGCCGGCGCGCGGGCACCGTTTGTTCGGGGAAGGGACGGGGTCACCGAGCGGACCGGCCCGGTGCGTCCGTGGTTTCCCGCTCGGCCCCCTCCGGGGGATCGGGCGCGATGGTCCGCTCCCGCAGGACGGCGACCGCCTCGTCGAACAGGCGCACGGGATCGGCGGTGCCCCCGGATTCGGCCCAGGCGTCGACCGCCGCGTCGAGGCAGGCGAGCGCGGCGGCGACGAAGGCCCGGGCCCGGGGGTCGGGTACCGGGCTCTCCGGCAGGCCCAGCCTGCGCTGGATGTCGGGTGCCAGCAGCGTCTGCCACCGCAGGTGTTTCTCCAGATGCCTGGCCCGCAAGGACGGCACCTCGTGGCACATCCGGGCGATGGCGAGGTGGACCGTCGGCAGATCCTCGGGGGGGCGCAGGGTCATGAACGCCTCCCGGATCGCGGTCCACGCCGACTCCTCGACCGGGCGCGCCTCGAGGGCGGCACGGACCGATTCGCCGAGGGCCTCGGTGTCGCCGAGGACGAGCTCCTCCTTGCTCCCGAAGTAGTGGAAGAAGGTACGACGCGAGATGCCCGCGGCCGCCGCGATCCGATCGATCGTCGTCGCCTCGAAGCCGTTCTCCGCGAAAAGGCGCATCGCCGTGTCCGTGATCTCCGTCCGTACCGCACGACGCTTGCGTTCCCGAAGGCTTGGAGGCTCGACCATGTCCTCAGTCTACGACCGTGGCACTCAGTGCAGATGATTGCACTTGATGCAACTTTCCGCATAGGGTGTAGACATGACCGCCATTGATTACACCGGCCGGACCACCCTTGTCACCGGAGCCGGCTCCGGGATCGGCAAAGCCTTCGTGCACGAATTCGCGCGCCGTGGCTCGGACATCGTCCTCGTGGGACGACGCCTCGGGCGCCTCGAGGCGCTCGCCTCCGAACTCGGGAAGCGGCACGGGGTTCGGGCCACCGCGATCTCCCTCGATCTCGCGGTACCCGGTGCCGGCCGCAGGCTGGCCGCCGACCTGGCGACCCGCGGGATCACGATCACGGGATTGGTGAACAACGCCGGCTTCGCCACCGACCGCGTCTTCCACGAGGAGGACCCCGACCGCCTCACCGACGAGATCAACGTCGATGTCGCGAACCTCGTCGACATCACCCGCGCGTTCATCGAGCCATTGCGTCGCGCCGAAAGCGGTGTACTCGTCAACGTCGCGAGCATGGCCGCCCACACCCCCACGCCGGGAATGGCGGTCTACTCCGCATCCAAGGCGTTCGTGCTCAGCTTCACGGAGTCGATCTGGTACGAGTCCCGCGGCACAGGCCTGCGGGTGCTCTGTCTGAGCCCGGGGCTCACCCGCACGGAGTTCTTCGACAACCCGGGCGGCGGCACCTACAAGGGCAATTACCAGAGCCCGGAGGACGTGGTCCGCACGGCCGTGCGCGCCCTGGATCGCGGACGGGGACCGAGTGTGATCTCGGGCCGCCGCAACGCCCTCGCCGTGAAACTGCCCCGACTCCTCACCCGCCGGCGGGCGGTGATCATCGGTGGGGCGTTCTCCGCGCGCGCCGGCGCCGGCGCGGCACCCGGCCCCGAGCCGGCGCACCGGGGTTGACGCCCACTTCCCGGAGCCCCGCGATCGGGCAGGGGCGCTCGCCGGGGCCCGACCACCGTGGTCCCCCGGACCCATCCGATCCGCCGGGGTCGGCTCGGCGGGGCGCGCACCGGCGGCCCCGCCCGACCGGCGTGAGGGCCCTACAGCTCCCCGCGCTCGCCCCGCTCCCCGCGCCCCTCACGCGGCGAGAGCAAATCCTCCAACTGGCGCTCCCGCTCCGGCGAGGCCACGAACAGCAGCTCGTCACCGGCCGCCAGCGCGTCGTCCGGATCCGGGATCAGCACCCGGGTGCCCCGGATGATCGTCACCAGCGCCGTGTTCTGCGGCCACGCCACCTCACCCACCCGGGTGCCGACCAACGTCGCCGTGTCCGGCAGGGTCAGCTCCACCAGGTTGGCCTCGCCCTGACTGAAGCGCATGAGCCGGACCAGATCACCGACGCTCACCGCCTCCTCCACCAGCGCCGACATCAGGCGCGGCGTGGAGACCGCGACGTCCACGCCCCACGCCTCGTTGAACAGCCACTCATTTTTCGGATTGTTCACCCGGGCCACCACCCGGGGGACCCCGTACTCGGTCTTCGCCAGGAGCGAGACCACCAGGTTCACCTTGTCGTCGCCACTGGCCGCGATCACCACCTGGCAGCGCTCCAGCGCCGCCTCGTCCAACGAGGTGATCTCACAGGCGTCCGCCAGCAACCACTCGGCCTCCGGCACCCGATCCACCGACACCGCGTGCGGCGACTTGTCGATGAGCAGCACCTCGTGCCCGTTCTCCAACAGCTCCCCGGCCACCGACCGGCCCACGGCACCCGCGCCCGCGATCACGACCCTCATGTCCGCTCCTCCTCGGGGCCCAGCGCGCACGCGGCCTCCACCTCGGCCACCCGGTCCGAGGGCAGCATCACGTGCACCAGGTCCCCCTCCTGGAGGACCGTCTTCGAGGTCGGCAGCATCGCCTCGCCCATCCGGGTGAGGAAAGCGACCCGCACCCCGGTCCGCTCCTGGAACAACGCCACCTTGTGCCCCAACCAGCCGGGCGCGATGTGCACCTCGGACAGCTGTACCGCCCCGCTGGGGTCCTGCCACAGCGGCTCCGCCCCCGAGGGCAGCAACCGGCGCAGCATCTGGTCGGCGGTCCACCGCACGGTCGCCACGGTGGGGATACCCAACCGCTCGTACACCTCGGCCCGACGGGGATCGTAGATGCGGGCGGTGACGTTCTCCACCCCGAACACCTCGCGGGCCACCCGGGCGGCGATGATGTTGGAGTTGTCACCGCTGCTGACGGCGGCGAACGCCCCGGCCTCGGCCAACCCGGCCTTCTCCAGCGTCTGCCGGTCGAAACCCAGACCGGTCACCCGCCGACCGCCGAAACGGGAACCCAGCCGGCGGAACGCCGTCGGATCCCGGTCGATCACGGCGATCGAGTGGCCGCGACCCTCGAGCTCCCGGGCCAGCTCGGCGCCGACCCGCCCGCAACCCATGATGACGATGTGCATCGAACCTCTACCCCGCACTCCTGATCGGGACCCCGAACCGCTCCGGCAGTGTGTTCACGTCGCCCTCTTCTTTCCTTTCGGGTTTTCGTTCCCGATGGTCCGTCCCACCGGTGACAATCCGGGGTGCCCGCCCGGTGGTCGGATCGGACCCGGGCGGGTGTCGATCTCACCGTAGCCCCATCCGCCCCGTGGGAACCGACCCCGCCCGCGGCGATCCGTGGCCCGGGCACCGGTCCTGGATACTCCCGTCCCGGTGGCGGAAGCGATGCCCGGGCTCCCGGCAGCGGGGATCTTGATCGAACCGTGCTCCTTTCGCCTCCCTTCCGCCTCCTTCGGGACGGGGCCGAGCTCCCTCCACCCGGCCGTCACGCCCCCGGCGCCACCTGCGCTCCGACGTCCCTCACGCCCGGGCGTTCCCCCCTGGACGCACCGCGACCGACCGGGCC
>NZ_VKHT01000970.1 GCF_014141535.1 Streptomyces alkaliphilus
GGGGTGGGAGTGCCTGCTGACCGCCGACTACAGCCAGATCGAACTGCGGGTCATGGCCCACCTCTCGGAGGACGAGGGCCTGATCGAGGCGTTCACCTCCGGCGAGGACCTGCACGACACCGTCGCCTCCCAGGTCTTCTCGGTGCCGCGCGGGCAGGTGGACCCGGAGATGCGTCGCAAGACCAAGGCGATGAGCTACGGCCTGGCCTACGGCCTGTCGGCCTTCGGGCTCTCCCAGCAGTTGGGCATCGGCGCGGACGAGGCCCGACGCCTGATGGACACCTACTTCGAGCGCTTCGGAGGGGTGCGCGACTACCTTCACCGGGTCGTCGGCGAGGCCACCGCGGTCGGCTACACCCACACCATCCTGGGACGCCGTCGCTACCTGCCCGACCTGTCGAGCACCGACCGCCGGCGGCGGGAGATGGCCGAGCGGATGGCGCTCAACGCCCCGATCCAGGGCACGGCGGCCGACATCGTGAAGATCGCCATGTTGCGGGTGGACTCCGCGTTGCGCCGGGAGGGGTTGCGCACCCGGATGCTGCTCCAGGTGCACGACGAGATCGTGCTCGAGGTCGCCCCCGGTGAGCGGGCGGCGGTCGAGGAACTGGTGCGCCGGGAGATGGCCGGCGCGGTGGAGTTGCGTGTCCCGCTGGACGTATCCATCGGTGTGGGCGCCACCTGGGAGGCCGCCGCGCACTGACCGGCTCATCCGTCACGGCCGTGTCCCCGCGCCCCGACCGACGCGGAGGGGCACGGCCGTGACGGTTCGTCGGACGGTTGGTGACAACGGTGTGCCCGACCCCGGAACACGGTGGGGGGAGCCTGGTTCGGGAACCGGGGGTTGACGTAGTGTCGTCCCCGCCGTCGATCGGCACCCACCGTGGCACTCCGGGCGCACCCCCGGGCACGGACAGTTCGTTCGCGCGCCAACGGTCGGGGCCGGTCCGACGCGTACCGCCGGGAGAGTGAGGGCGGGTCGTCGACGACCCGTGGAGGGGAGAGATCGGGTGGCGTCCACCAGGCGGAGGATCAGGCGCGGACTGTCCGGATCGGCACTGGCCGCGGTCGCCATGGCGGCCCTCACCGCGTCACAGGGCACGGACCTCCTGGCAGGTGCGGAGGCCGCCGACGGCGCGGGGGGGACGGGGGGCGGCAACGACTATCCCGGTCGTCCCTACGAGACCGAACTCCCGCCACCGGGTGCCCCCGCCCCCGATACGGACCCGGCCGACCGGGAGGGGACGGGACCCGGCCCCGACGGGCTCCCCGCAGGCCCGATCGGAGAGGCCGCCGCCGGCATACCCGCCGCCGTGCTGGAGGCCTACCGGGCGGCCGAGGCGTCCCTCGCCGTCTCCCACCCCGGTTGCGGCCTGGAGTGGGAACTCCTCGCCGCCATCGGCAAGGTGGAGTCCGGACACGCGCGCGGAGGCGCGCTGGACGCGGAGGGCAACGCGATGCCCCCCATCCTCGGACCGGTGCTGGACGGCAACGGTTTCGCCCGGATCACCGACACCGACGGCGGACGGTGGGACGGCGACGCGGTGTTCGACCGGGCCGTGGGTCCGATGCAGTTCATCCCCTCCACCTGGGCGGGGTGGGGGGCGGACGGCAACGGTGACGGCGTCAGCGACCCGAACAACGTGTACGACGCGACGCTCGCCGCCGGGCACTACCTGTGCGCCGGCTCCAGGGACCTGAGCCGGCCCGCCGATCTGGACCGGGCGTTGCTGAGCTACAACAACTCGCGTGAGTACGTGAACACCGTCATGTCGTGGCTGGAGTACTACCGCGAGGGTGCGCACGCCGTGCCCGACGCCGGTCCGGGCGCCGGCGGGAACTCCGGGAACCCGGGGGGCGCCGGGGTGGGGA
>NZ_VKHT01000971.1 GCF_014141535.1 Streptomyces alkaliphilus
CCCGAGCCGAGGACGGTGGGGCCGGTACGGCGTCTGGTGGTGCGCGGTGCCGGCGGGCTGTACCGGGTGGGGCGGCGCCGGGTGGCGCCGGCCATCCGCCGGCTGGCCCGGGGCTGACCGGGAACCGGGGCCCGTGGGGAGCCGGTGCGCACGGCGCCCCACCCGCCCGGACCGGTGCCTTTCGGCCGCCCCGGGAGGATCGGTTGACGACCGGCGTTGACGAACAGGTGGCCACGGCCCCCCGCTGTGCCTAAGATCACGCCGAGTGCCGAGTTAGTGCCCACCATCGGAATCGGACCCACCGCCGGGAGCACCCAGTGAAGCGTCGCACGTCCGCACTGTCCGTCTCCGCCGCGGCCCTGTTGGTCGCCGCGCCGCTGCTCACCGGTTGCGCCGGGGACACCCACCCCGGCGCCGCCGCCGTGGTCGGCGAGGACCGGATCACCGTCTCTCAGGTGCAGAGCCGGGTGGAGACCGTGAGGGAAGCGCAGCTCGCCACCGCGCAGGGGGACGTGCTGGTGGAGGAGACCCCCGCGCTGCAGCGCCAGATGGTGGGGCTGATGATCTTCTACAGCCTGGTCGAGCAGGCCGCCGAGGAGGCCGGCGTGACGGTCACCACCCGCGAGGTGCAGCAGGAACGCGCCGTGCTGGAGGAGCAGCTGGGCGGCCCCGAGGGCCTGGCCGAGGTGGCGCTCGTGGGCCAGGGCCTCCCCCTCGCCGAGGAGCAGATCAACGAGCAGCTGCGGATCGGCCTGCTGATGGCAGGCATCGGCGGCGAGGGCATGGAGGGCACCGAGGAGGCCTATGCCCGGCTGGTCGACCTGGCCGAGGAGATCGGGGTGGAGGTCAACCCCCGTTACGGCACCTGGGACGCGCAGCAGGTGAACCTCGTCGACTCCGAGGTGCCCTGGCTGCACGGGCCCGCGGAGGACGTCGATACGCTCGGCGGGTGAGCGGTACACACCCCCGTCGTTTCCCCGAACCCGACTTCCCCGGTGACCCGGCCGCGCCCGGGGTCACCGGGACCGGACCCGGTCGGCTGGTCCTGCTGACCACCAGCCACCGGGTCGCCGCCGGCCTGCTCTCCGCCCCGGCGTGGCGCGCGCTGCGCGGGGCGGACCGGGTGGTGTGCCGCGACCCGGAGCACCCGCTGCTCCCGCACCTCGCCGACGCCGGGATCACGGTGGCGGTCGCGCCGGGCGGCGGCTTCGACGCGCGCGAGGTGATCGATCGCTGCGCCGGAGGCCGCACCGTGGTGGTGGTGGCCTCGGCCGACGGGGAGGACCGGCTCACCGACGACCTGGCGCGAGCAGCCGGCTCGGGCCGCCTCCGGGTGCCCGATCTGGAGCTGCTTCCCGGTTCCTGGGACCTGCCCGGCGCCCGGCTGTTGGACCTGGTCGAGGTGATGGACCGGATTCGTCGGAACTGTCCCTGGTCCTCGGCGCGCGCACACGCCGACCTGGCGCCGTACGCGCTGGAGGAGGTCCACGAACTGGTCGAGGCCATCGAGGCGGGCGACCGGGAGGAGCTGCGCGAGGAGTTGGGGGACGTGCTGCTCCAGGTGGTCTTCCACTCCCGGATCGCGGAGGAGCACACCGGGGAGCCGTTCTCGATCGACGACGTGGCCGGGGGCATCGTCGCCAAGCTGATCCACCGTCACCCGCACGTGTTCGGGGACGAGCGGGCGAGCACCCCGGAGGAGGTGCGCGAGCACTGGCTGCGCACCAAGGCGACGGAGAAGGCGCGGGGGTCGGTGACCGAGGGCGTCCCGATGGGGCAGCCGGCTTTGGCGCTGGCCGCGAAGCTGGCGGCCCGGGCCCGCACGGCCGGGTTGCCGGCCGTCCCCCGGCGGTCGGATGCCCCGGCCCC
>NZ_VKHT01000972.1 GCF_014141535.1 Streptomyces alkaliphilus
CTCCCCCGACCGGGTGTCCCGCCGGGACCCCGCCCCGCTCTCGGGGTCGGGCTCGTCGCGCACCCCATCCGAATCGGGATATACCGCGCGTATCCGCCGTCTCCCCGTTACCCTTCAGATGTGCCACGGTCACTGGGAGAACTGGAAGACGCCGTGATGACACGGGTCTGGGAATGGAATCGCCCGGTTACCGTCCGGGAGGTTCTGGAAGACCTTCGGAAGGAACGGCCGATCGCCTATACGACGGTCATGACGGTTCTCGACAAGCTCCACCGGAAGGGTTGGGTCCGGCGTGAGCGGGACGGCCGCGCCTATCGTTACGAGGCGGTATCCACGCGCGCCGCGTACGCCGCCGCATTGATGAACGACGCCTGGTCCCGGAGCGACAACCCGGCGGCCGCGCTGGTGGCATTCTTCGGGATGATGTCCCCGGTCCAGACCGATGCTTTGCGGGATGCCCTGCGCGTGGTGGATGTCACCGGGGCCGAGGCCGTCGCGGGGCCCGACGGGGGTGCCGCCAATGGCAACGGAACGGGGCGGTAGCCTCCGTTCGTGAAGCATGCCGACCGGACTCCGGAAATCACGGTTCGACGCGCCCGGACGAGGGATGTGCGTGCCGTGCGTCACCTCATCGACACGTACTCCCGTGACCGCATCCTCCTGGACAAGCCGACCGTCACCCTTTACGAGGACATTCAGGAGTTCTGGGTGGGGGAGCGGGTCTGTGACGGCGCGGTGGTCGCCTGCGGCGCCCTGCACGTGATGTGGGAGGATCTGGCCGAGGTCCGCACGTTGGCGGTGGATCCCTCCCTGCGCGGGACGGGCGTGGGGCATCTGCTCCTGGAGAAGCTGCTGGAGACGGCGCGTCGACTGGGCGTGGATCGCATTTTCTGCCTCACCTTCGAAGTCGCGTTCTTCGAACGACACGGCTTCGTCCCCATCGGCGATACCCCCGTGGACGGCGACGTCTACAGCGAACTGCTGCGCTCGTATGACGAAGGCGTCGCGGAGTTCCTCGGACTGGAGCGCGTGAAGCCCAACACTTTGGGTAACACCCGTATGCTGCTTCGGCTTCGATAGTCATCCCGGCAGGGCTTTATGTCCGATACGTCCGGACGTTCCGTCGTCCACCCGCGGGAATCCCTGCGTGGGGTTTGTGTTTTTCTCGAAAGGGCGGTTTGATGACGCCCGGGGCACAACAAAATCATTCGACACCGGACCCGTAAGACGGACCCGTAAAGAGGAGTACTCAGGTGGCACAGAAGGTTCAGGTTCTTCTTCTCGATGACATCGACGGCGGGGAGGCGGACGAGACCGTCACCTTCGCCCTCGACGGGAAGACCTACGAGATCGACCTCAACTCCGCCAACGCCGAAAAGCTCCGCGACACCCTCGCCGAGTTCATTCGCGCCGGTCGCCGCGCCGGCACCGGGCGTGCGACCCGCGGCGGGCGCTCGGCCTCCCGGGCGACCTCGACCGGTTCCGCCGACACCGCCCGCATCCGCGCCTGGGCGAAGGAGAACGGCTACGAGGTCAACGACCGCGGCCGCGTGCCGGCGACCATCCGCGAGGCCTACGAGAAGGCCACCTCCTGACGCGAACGAGGTGACGCGGTCCCGTCCGGTCGACGGGAGGGCCGCGGGGTCGGACCCCGCGGTGACAATCGACCGGGAGCGGCCGGGGGCCGCGACGGGACGCGGTGCGGAGGGAACACCGGGGCGGCACGGATCCACGGGGTGATCGGCGTTCCGCGGCGGGAGGACCCGGGGCGGCGCACGGCCCGCATCGGCTACGGGGGGGCTCACCCGATCACGGGTGGCCCCCCGAGCCGTGTCCGGGTACGGGAGGTCACCGGATCCCCGCACCCC
>NZ_VKHT01000973.1 GCF_014141535.1 Streptomyces alkaliphilus
GCCCACCCCGGCTCGTCCACCCCGTGAGCCTATCCGGTGCGGCCGGGCTCGTCAGGGGGATTCCCGACGGTCGGCGATGACCCGGCTCCGGGAAAAGAACCCCGGCGGAAAATTTTCCGGATCTCATTTCCGTGCGATGAACACCAACCGCGCGCCGGTGTGCACGCCCCCGCGAGACATTCCCAACACGCCCATTCGGGTGAGGTGATCACCATCCCGGAATGCCGGTGCTACACCATCGAAGAGCGCGAAGCGGCGACGCGGTCGTCATTCCCCCGAGCAGAGAAGAGAAGCCCATGGTGATGTCACCCGAACGCACCACCATCCTCGATGAACCGAAACCGAAATCGGTGGGTGCGCTCGTCGTCGCCTGGATGACCACGACCGACCACAAGAAGATCGGAGCGCTGTACATGGTCAGCGCCTTCGGCTTCTTCGTGATCGGCGGCGTGATGGCGTTGCTGATCCGGGCGGAACTCGCCCGACCCGGAAATCAGATTCTCTCCAACGAGCAATACAATCAGATGTTCACCATGCACGGCACGGTGATGCTGCTGCTCTTCGCGACCCCGCTCTTCGCCGGTTTCGCCAACGCCATCATGCCGTTGCAGATCGGCGCCCCCGACGTGGCGTTCCCCCGGTTGAACGCCCTGTCGTACTGGCTGTTCTTCTTCGGCGGCCTGATCGTGGTGGGAGCCTTCCTCACCCCGCAGGGCGCCGCGAACTTCGGTTGGTTCGCCTACACCCCCCTGTCCACCGAGGTGTACTCACCGGGTGTGGGCGCGGACCTTTGGGTGATGGGGCTGATTCTCAGCGGCTTCGGCACCATCCTGGGCGCGGTCAACTTCATCACCACCATCGTCTGCATGCGCGCACCGGGCATGACGATGTTCCGGATGCCGATCTTCACCTGGAACGTCCTGCTCACCAGCGTGCTGGTGATCATCGCCTTCCCGGTGCTGGCCGCCGCCCTGTTCGCCCTGGCCTCCGACCGGGTCCTCGGCTCACAGGTGTTCTCCCCGGCCAACGGCGGTCCGATCCTGTGGCAGCACCTGTTCTGGTTCTTCGGCCACCCCGAGGTGTACATCATCGCGCTGCCGTTCTTCGGCATCGTGTCCGAGATCATCCCGGTCTTCAGCCGCAAGCCGATCTTCGGTTACGTCGGTCTGGTGGCGGCGACCATCGCCATCGCCGGTCTGTCGATCACGGTGTGGGCGCACCACATGTACGTGACCGGCGCGGTGTTGCTGCCGTTCTTCGCCTTCATGTCGTTCCTCATCGCGGTCCCGACCGGGGTGAAGTTCTTCAACTGGATCGGCACGATGTGGCGCGGCTCGCTCAGTTTCGAGACGCCGATGCTGTGGGTGATCGGCTTCCTCGTGACCTTCCTCTTCGGTGGCCTGAGCGGCGTCATCCTGGCCTCGCCGCCGATGACCTTCCACGTCTCGGACTCCTACTTCGTCGTCGCCCACTTCCACTACGTGGTCTTCGGCACGGTGGTGTTCGCGATGTTCGCCGGCTTCCACTTCTGGTGGCCGAAGTTCACCGGGACGATGCTCGACGAACGGCTCGGCAAGATCCACTTCTGGACCCTGTTCGTCGGCTTCCACACCACCTTCCTGGTCCAGCACTGGCTGGGCGCCGAGGGCATGCCCCGCCGCTACGTGGACTACCTGGCCAACGACGGCTTCACCACGCTCAACACGATCTCCACCATCGGCTCGTTCCTGCTGGGCCTGTCCACCCTGCCGTTCATCTACAACGTGTGGAAAACCCGGAAGTACGGCGAGCGGATCGCCGTGGACGACCCCTGGGGCTACGGCCGGTCCCTGGAGTGGGCGACCCCCTGCCCGCCGCCCCGGCAC
>NZ_VKHT01000974.1 GCF_014141535.1 Streptomyces alkaliphilus
GGGCGGGCACGGCCGCCGCCCGTTCACCGGCGGCGGCCACCACGTCCTCGGGTCGGCCGACGCTCTTGAGGATGCGTTTGACGTCCGCGCGGGACTCGTCGCCCTGCACGTCGGCACGGCGACGGGTGATGTCCGCCCGCAGGCGGGTCACCAGATCGCGTCGCTCGGTCGGCGACATGCCGGTGGTGTGCGCCAGGTCGCCGACCCGACTCAGGTAGTCCAGTACCAGTTGCTCGCCCTCGATCCCCACGCCTGTCGATGCTACTGATCGCGAGGCCGTCCCGGGGGATTCCCGCGCGGACTCCGGGGTGTTGGGGTCATCCGGGGCCGTTCCCGCGCCCCGGTGGGGCCCGTCCGTTCCCACCCTCCGACGGCACCCTCGTGCACCGTGTTGTTCATTCGGGGTTCACCGAACGCCGCACAACCCGCTACCCGGGTCTCTTTACATGGTGAACGTCCCATTCGGCCGCCCAGAACCCGCACCCGGGGAGCCCGACGATGGCAGCAGACCTCACCATTTCCACGGATACCGCGAGAGTGGGCCGTGCCGCCTCCCGGCTCGCCGACGGCACCGAGCGGCCCCCGGCCCCCGTGGTGTTCACCCTCGAGGGCATGAATGTGTCCTACGGCTCGCACCGAGCCGTGCGCGAAGTGTCCATGGAGATCCGGGAGCGGGAGATCACCGCCCTGATCGGCCCCTCCGGCTGCGGCAAGTCCACCGTGCTGCGCAGCCTGAACCGGATGAACGACATGGTGCCCGGTGCCCGGGTCTCCGGCACGGTGGAGTACCACGGGCTGGACCTGTACGCCGACGACGTGGATCCGATCGAGGTCCGGCGGCGGATCGGCATGGTCTTCCAGAAGCCCAACCCCTTCCCCAAGTCCATCTATGAGAACGTCGCCTACGGCCTGCGGGTGGAGGGGCGGCGGAGCAGGTCGGAGCTGGACGACCGGGTGGAGGAGGCCCTGACCGGAGCCGCCCTGTGGGACGAGGTGAAGGACAAGCTTCGGGAGAGCGGCTTCGCCCTCTCGGGCGGTCAGCAGCAGCGGTTGTGCATCGCCCGGGCCATCGCGGTCCGGCCCGAGGTCGTGTTGATGGACGAGCCCTGCTCGGCGCTCGACCCCATCGCGACGGCCCGCATCGAGGACCTGATGACGAAGCTGTCCGACGACTTCACGATCGTGATCGTCACGCACAACATGCAGCAGGCGGCCCGGGTCTCCGACCGCACGGCGTTCTTCACTGCCGACACCGACAGCGAGGGAGTGCGCCATGGGCGCCTGGTTGAGTTCGACGAAACCGAGCGGATCTTCAACCGCCCCGCCGATCAGCGCACCGAGGGCTACATTTCCGGCCGCTTCGGCTGAGGCCGTGCGGGAACGGGAACTCCTCACGGGTGGCGCCGGCTCCGTTCCGGACCCCCGCGAGGGCGCCGACGCCGAACCCTCCCGGGCTTTCGTCCCGACCCCGACGCAAATACCGCTGGGAAGCAATCCCGTGGTGCTGCTGGCCGACTCCGACGAACGGATTCGCCAGGGGTTGACCGCTCAACTCGCGAAGTACCAGGTGACGGTGGTGCACTGCGCGGACGGGGCGGTGGCCCTGCTGGAGGCCGGGCTGCGCAAGCCCGATGTGCTGCTGCTGTCGGCCGATCTGCCGGTGCTCGACGGCGCGACGGTGCTGCGGCTGGTGCGGCGACGGATGTCGGTGCCGGTGGTGTTGGGGGTGGGCCCCGGGGACTCCGCCGCCGTGGCCCCGGCACTGGCAGCGGGCGCGAGCGCCTGCGTGGCACGCCCGTACCGGCCGCGCGAGGTGGCGCAGTTGCTGGGCCTGGCCGACCGGGGCGGGCGCGGGGGTTGGGAC
>NZ_VKHT01000975.1 GCF_014141535.1 Streptomyces alkaliphilus
CCGTCCACCGCGTCCGCACACCCGGGCCCACGCCCCACCACAGCCCCATCAGCAGTCCCACAGCAGTCCCACAGCAGTCACCCAGCAGCCTCGCAGTACCCGAAGCCCCACCAGCACGCCCCCGCCCTTCCGATGGAGAGCCCGTGTCCCGCCGGATCACCTCCCGCCACCTGTTCGCCGCCTTCACCAACGCGAGCGAACGCACCCTGTACCTCTACGGCTCCGACGACGGCGTGCACTTCCACGACCTGGCCCCGGCCGCGTACACCCCGGCGAACGGCATCCTGCGCGACCCCTCCGTCATCCACCGCGCCGGACGCTGGTGGATCGCCCACACCACCGCCTGGGAGGGCGGCACCTTCGGCATCATCTCCAGCGAGGACCGCCTGAACTGGCGGCACGTCGCCGACATCGAACACGGCGTGCCCTGCCACAACACCTGGGCACCGGAGTTCTTCACCGAGCACCCCGACGGCCGACCGCGGATCATCGTCTCCATCTCCGCCGGCCAGACCTCCGCCACCGGCTTCCAGCCCTACGTGCTGACCGCCCTCGACGACACCCTCACCCGCTGGACCGACCCCGTCCCCCTGGACGGCCTCCACCCCGACGAGGCCGACCACCGCAACGGCTGGATCGACACCTGCGTCGTCCACGAGGACGGCCGCTTCCACGCCTTCGTCAAGGACGCCACCGCCGAACGCGTCGAACACGCCGTCGCCCGCCACATCACCGGCCCCTGGAACCTCCTGGACGACGCCGCCCCCGTCCCCCCGAACGGCGAACACCTGGAGGGACAGACCGTCTTCCGCCTCGACGGCGGCGGCTTCCGGATGTTCCTCGACTCCTACCTCGAGGGCCGCCACTACTGGAGCGACAGCCCCGACCTCACCACCTGGACCCCGCCGCGCGAGATCCCCCGCCTGTCGGGCACGGTGCGGCACGGCTCGGTGTGGCGGGAGACCGCCGACCTCCTGCCCGGCGACACCAACCCCGTCCTCCCCGGCTACCACGCCGACCCCGCCGTCCTGCACTCCGCGGGCCGGTTCTGGATGTACCCCACCACCGACGGCGTCGCCGACTGGGGAAGCACCTCCTTCGGCGTCTTCTCCTCCACCGACCTCGTCCACTGGAGCGACCACGGCACCGTCCTCGACCTCGCCGACATCGACTGGGCCGAGGGCCGCGCCTGGGCACCGGCCGTGGTGGAACGCGACGGCGCCCACTGGATGTACTTCTGCGCCGACCAGCAGATCGGCGTCGCCCGCGCCGACTCCCCCACCGGCCCCTTCGTCGACGCCCTCGGCAAGCCCCTGATCACCCGCGACGCCTACGGCCACCAGGCCATCGACCCCGCCGTCCTGGTCTCCGCCGACGGCACCGCCCACCTCTACTTCGGCCAGGGCCGCTGCCGGGTCGTGCGCCTGGGCGCCGACATGACCTCCTTCGACGGCGAACCCGTCGACATCACCCCCGCCGGGTACAACGAGGCCCCCGACGTCTTCGAACGCGAGGGCCGCTACTACCTCACCTGGTCCGAGAACGACACCCGCAGCCCCGACTACCGGGTCGCCTGGGCCGTCGCCGACCACCCCATGGGGCCCTTCACCCGCGCCTCCGCGCCACTGCTCACCAAGGACCCCGAGCGGTGGATCATGGGCACCGGCCATCAGGCGGTGGTCCGCGTCCCCGGCCGCGACGAGTGGTACCTCGCCTACCACCGCTTCGCCCGCCCCGGCGGCGACGGCACCCACCGCGAGGTGTGCCTGGACCGGCTGCGGTTCACCGTCGACGGACGCCTGCGACCCGTCACCCCCACCCTGCGCGGCATCGACCCCATCGCCCCCGTCGAGGGGTGATGGAG
>NZ_VKHT01000976.1 GCF_014141535.1 Streptomyces alkaliphilus
GGGCGGACCCGGGGGCGGGGAGCCGGTCCCCCGCCGCGTCATCGACCTCCACCCGCAGCGGCCCGCGCCGGCCGGGCAGTTCCAGCCGGAGGTGGAAGTCACCACCGGGGGTCCCGGCCCCGCCGTGCACCACGGCGTTGGTGGCCAACTCGGTCACCACGAGGGCGGCGTTCTCCGAGAGCGGGTTGCTCGGCGGGAAGCCCCACAGGTCGAGTTGACGCACCGTGAGGCTCCGGGCAAGGCAAACGCCCCGTGCGGTGGAACCGATCCGTCGCGCGACACGGCGATCCGTACCGGTAAGGGTGAGGTTGTCGTCCACGGTCTTGAGTCTGGCCCCGCGAGGACTACCGTGGCGAAGCGGGCGACCCGTACGGATCGTGGTTGTCCGACTCCACAGGGTCGCAAGTCATCGGGGTGCGGGGGAGATCACCACCATGCACGAGAAGCACACACGCGAGGACCACCACGAGGGAGCCGTCGAAGCCGGCGACGACGGCCGGTCCGGCGGAACGACCACCATCGACCGATCCGTTCCCCACCCGACCCGGGACGTGGAACTACCCGAGGACCAGGACAGCGCACAGGACTTCCTGCGCGCCCTGGGGAAGTTGTTCAAGCGGGCCCGCGAACGGGCGGGCCTCACCCAGCAGGAGGCCGCCGAGCGCCTCAACTTCGGGGTGGACCTGATCTCCGCCATCGAGCGCGCCCGTCGCATCCCGCAGGAGGAGTTGCTCCACGCGGCGGACGACCTCTTCGGGGCGGACGGGATGCTGACCACCGTCATCCCGGACCTGCGCGAGGCCAAGAAGAAGGTCCGCACCCGCCACCCCGCCTGGTTCCGACTCTTCGCGAGCCTGGAGGCCCAGTGCGTGGAGATCCACGAGTACAGCACCATGGTGATCCCCGGCCTCCTCCAGACCGAGGACTACGCACGAGCGCTTTTCCGGGCGCGGAGGCCGAGGTTGGATGAAGAAACGGTCCAGAATCGGGTCGCTGCCCGGCTTGCCCGACAGACGCTTCTGACCACACCCGACAAGTGGCCACCACCCCTCACCACCTTCGTCATCGAAGAGCCCGTTCTTCACCGCATGTTGGGCGGAAGGGACGTGCGACAGAACCAGTTGCGCGGATTGCTGACAGCGGCCCGGCTTCCCGAGTGCGAGATTCAGGTTCTGCCGCTGAACTGCGAGGATCACGCCGGCCTCGCGGGCCCGTTCACTCTTCTCACGCCAAAGGGTAGGCCACCCGTGGTGTATGCGGAGTGCCACGGCCGTAATCAACTCATCACCGACTCGGAGCAGGTACGCCTGATGGCGGCCCGCTATGGGAGTATCCGGGCACAAGCGCTCACTCCTCGTGAGTCCATGACCCTGCTCGAAGAACTCCTGGAGGATCGATGAGCAACAAGCAGGCCACTCCCTCCTCCGAACTGGTCTGGTTCGTCAGCAGTTACAGCGACAACGAAGGTGGCCAATGCGTCGAAGTCGCTCTTAACTGGCGTGCACCCAGCCACAGCGGCAATGAGGGTGGCCAGTGCGTCGAGGTGGCTCTCCCGTGGCACACCTCCAGCCACAGCGACAACGAGGGCGGGGATTGCGTGGAGGTCGCGGAGTGCCCCGGGACCGTGCATGTGCGGGACTCCAAGCACCGGGGTGGGGGGCGGTTGGGGTTGCGGTCCACCGCGTGGTCGGCCTTCCTCGGGTACGTCGCGCCCCGCCCCTGACTCCCCGCCGCAGCGGTTCGGCCACCGACTCGGACGCGGGTCGGCCGGCCACTCCCCCACCGGTGTCCGGTCGGCACCCCTCCCCCTCACCTCCGGGGGAGCCGATGGGGTGTCATCCGCTCACCCGGACGCGGGCACCT
>NZ_VKHT01000977.1 GCF_014141535.1 Streptomyces alkaliphilus
GGACGGCCCCGGGGCGGGTCATCGGTGATGGTCACCGCGTCGGGGCGCAGGTCGGCGGGGCGCGGCATGGCGCTGCCGGGGAGTTGGACGGCGGCGGCCCCGTGGGCGAGGGCCGCCGCCAGGGCATCGGGCCCACGGCCTCCGGCGACGAGGAAGCCGGCCAGGGAGGCGTCACCGGCGCCGACGTCGCTGCGGACGGTCCGCACGGGGGCGGTGCCCCAGTGGACGCCGTCCTCCTCGACCAGGAGCTGGCCGTCCGCGCCCAGGCTGGCCAGGACGGTGCCCGCGCCGGCCGCCCGCAGCTCGCGGGCGGCCTCCATCACCGCGCCCAGGGTGGCCAGGTCACCGACGGCGCGGCCGGTGGCCTCGGCCAGTTCGTCGAGATTGGGTTTGACCACATCGGGGCGGCCGCGAAGGGCCGCGAGGAAGGCGGGTCCCGAGGTGTCCACGGCGATCCGGGCCCCGGTGTGGTGGATGCGGTCGGCCAGTTCGGCGTACCAGTCGTGGGCGGGGCCGCGCGGCAGGCTGCCGCAGCAGGCCGTCCAGTCGGCGCGCGGCGCGTACCGTCCGACGGTGGCCAGCAGGGCCTCGCTCTCCGCCGGGCCGAGTTCCGGCCCGGCGGCGTTGACCTTGGTGAGGGTGCCGTCGGGTTCGACCAGGGAGACGTTGACCCGGGTGGAGCCGACGACGGGAACCTCCACCGGTTCGACACCCAGCCCGCCGAGCAGGCGGGAGAGCAGTTCGCCCTCGGCCCCGCCCAGGGGGAGGACGGCGATGGTCGGGCGCCCCCCGGCGGCGACGGCGCGGGAGACGTTGACGCCCTTGCCGCCGGGGTCGACCCGGTCGGTTCCGGCGCGCAGCACGGCGCCGCGCTCCAGGACCGGGATGGCGTAGGTACGGTCCAGGCCGGGGTTGGGTGTGACGGTGAGGATCATGCGCGACGGACCTCCGTGCCCCCGGCCTCGATCTCCCGGGCGTCCCGGGGGTCGAGGCCGGTGTCGGTGATGAGCAGGTCGACGTCCCGGAGGTCGCCGAAACGGGCGAAGTGTTCGCGTCCGGACTTACCGGAGTCGGCGAGCAGGACCACGCGGCGCCCGGCGGCGATCAGTGCCCGCTTCACGGCGGCCTCGGCGAGGTCCGGGGTGGTCAGGCCGGTGTCCGGGGAGAAGCCGTTGGTGGCGAGGAAGACGAGGTCCGCGCTGATCTCGCCGTAGGTGCGCAGGGCCCAGGCGTCCACGGCGGCACGGGTGCGGTGACGCACCCGACCGCCGATCAGGTGGAGTTCGATGCCGGGGTGGTCGGCGAGCCGGGCCGCGAGGGGCAGCGCGTGCGTGACCACGGTGAGGTTGAGGTCGGAGGGGAAGAGCGCGGCGAAGGCGGCGGTGGTGCTGCCGGCGTCGAGGATGACGCTGCCCTCACGGGGCAGCTCCTCCAGGGCGGCCCGGGCGATGCGTTCCTTCTCCGCGACGGCGGTGGCCTCGCGGCGTCCGAGGTCGGGTTCGAAATCCAGGCGGCCGATGGGGATGGCGCCGCCGTGCACGCGGCGCAGCAGGCCGGCCCGACCCAGCGCCTTCAGATCCCGGCGCACCGTCTCGGAGGTGACCCCGAAGCCCTCGGCGAGGGTGACCACCTCGACCCGGCCCTCCTCGCGGGCCAGGCGGAGGATCTCCTGCCGGCGTTCCTGTGCGTACATCCGTCCGGTGTCCGTTCCGCTCCGAACCGGGTCTCCCGGTGTCCGAATGAGTGACTTCGCGACAAGATTACGACCGGAATTTCGCAAAGTAAACACACTCGGCACCCGGAGCGGACATGAACGGGTATTCAAGATCAACACCCTGGATCGACGCGGGCCGGGTGGGGG
>NZ_VKHT01000978.1 GCF_014141535.1 Streptomyces alkaliphilus
GGGTCCCGGCGGCCGTCCACCCCGCCGCCGCCTGCCCCGTCGTGGAGGACCGGCTGTACGCGGCGGCCGTCCGCGACGTGGACCTGCGGCGCATCACTCCCGACCCGGCCTGGCGCACCGACTGTCGGCAGCTCTACCGAGCCGATCGGCGAGCCCCCTCGGTGATCTTCGAGGAGGGCTTCCGTCCCTGGGACACCGTCAACGGCCAGTACGACCTGTACTCCTACACACAGGTCAACCAGCCCTCGCCGTTCGTCAGCACCACCTACGACCACGACCTGTACAAGTACTGGTGGACCGTGGGTTGGAACTACTACGTGGACGCCCCCGGCGGCATCGACGTCAACGGCACCATCGGTGACGACCACCGGTGGGCGGACCAGGTGGAGGTCGCCTTCCCCGGCGGCGTGGACCGCTCCTTCATCGCGGGCGGCTGCCCGGTGGATCCGCGGCTGCGCATCGAGATCATGTCGCAGTGCCTGGACAATCCCCACTACGAGCCCTGGCGCACCCGCGCGGGCTGAGCACCGCCGGTCGACCGTCGGGGGTGGGCACCGCTCCGCAGTCGCTCACCGGCCGTCCGCGCCGATGGGGGAGCCCGGCACGGTGACGGCGGTCAGCACCAGCCCGCCGCGCACCAACCAACGGCCGTCGAACCCCGGCACCTCCCGTCCCGCCACCACCGGGCCCGGCACCAGCAGCCGGGCCCGGAAGGCGCCCGACTCCGGCCCGGCCGGGTCCGGACGCAGCGTCAACTCCGCATCCTCGAAGCCCAACCACCGCCCGGTCAGGGGGAACCACGCCTTGTAGACGCTCTCCTTGGCGCTGAACAGCAACCGTTCCCAGTGCACCGAGGGATGCCGGGCGGCCAACTCCGGCAGCACCCGCTCGCGTTCCACGGGCACCGTCACCAGTTTCGTCACCCCCGACTCCCGCAGCGGTTCGTGCGGCTCGGCGTCCACCCCCAGGGCCGCCCAGCGACCCCGACGGGTCACGGCCGCGCCCCGGTAGCCCGCGCAGTGCGTCATGGCACCGATGACGCCCTCCGGCCACCCCGGCGCCCCCCGGTCGCCGGGCAGCAGGGGGGCCGGAGGCACACCGAGCCGGCCCAGCGCCTCACGGGCACAGGCCCGCACCCCGGCGAACTCCCGCCGGCGCTTGGCCACCGCCCGCGCCACCACCGCCTCCTCCTCGGGGAACAGCGGCGGCAGGTCCTCCACCCCGGTCTCGCCGAACAGTTCCGCGGACTCCACGTCGACGGGCAGCAATTCCTTCAGCACCCGCACATTGTGACCCGTGTCGGGTGCCGGGTAAACGGTGCCCGGAACCGGCCGGCACCCCGCCGGTCGCCCGCCGGCGCTCAGCGCGTCAGGACGGTGTGACGGTGTGCGGCCGCGCGTACCCACCGTCGGAGGCCGGCGGTTGGGCCTGCCGCTCTCCACGATCGGCTCTCCACGAACCGTCCCGTGTTCATCACCACGATCCGGTCCGCGCCCGGGGGTCACACCTCTTCGTAGCGGATCTGCGGGTCCACGAACATCTGCAGGTAGCCGCACTGGGTGCAGATCAGGCCGCAGGCCCCCTTGTTGGCCCAGTCCAGACCGAGCAGGGACATCCCGGTGCTGTTGAGCTTCACATCCCGCTGGGTGAAGATCTGATGGTCGCAGAATGTGCAGATCAACCGCTTGTTGCCGACGAACACCCGGAACATTCCCCTGGCCATCCGGTCCCCTTTCCGAGACGTGTCCCGCCGATACTCCGTACGGATGATCCGTGAAGAGGATCGTCTCACGAGGTGAGCGGGGGGTCACGGGGCCGGAACGGGCACCGCCCCGGCCGTGGGGCTGTCTCGTAGGCTT
>NZ_VKHT01000979.1 GCF_014141535.1 Streptomyces alkaliphilus
CCCCACCACGACCCTCCCCGCCACGACACCGACCGCTCCCGTCCCTCCGGGCACCGGGGGACGCCGGCCCCGGAGCGGCCGGCGCGACGGCCAACGCGGCGTCACCGCCGTGGAGTTCGCCGGCTGGCTGCCCATCCTCCTCCTCGTCGCGCTCGCCGGCATCCAACTCGGCGTCGCCGGCTTCGCCGTCCAGCAGGCCGGGTCCGCCGCCCGCGCCGCCGCCCGGGTCGCCGCGCAGGAGGAGATCGGACACCGCTGGGCGGAGGCCGGCCGGGCGGCCACCAGCGACTGGCTGTCGGTCTCCCTGGGCATGGGGGAGGCGTGCGGGGACGTGACCACGGTGACCGCGAGCGTCGAGGTCCCCTCCGTGATGCCCTTCCTGCCGAGCCCCGGCACCGCCCGACGCTCCGTCACCATGCCCTGCGACTAGCCCAGACCACCCCACCGGCACGGGACAGACCCCGCGCCGGCACCAGGAACCACCGGGAGACACACCATGGGCCTCAGGTCCCGCCTCGCCGGCCGGGAGGAGACCACCACCGACGGCCACGGGGACGGTCGGCTGGTCGCCGATTACCGCGCCAAACTCCTCCGGGAGATCGACCTCGCCGAGATGTCCTCCCTGGGCACCGTCGAACGCCGTGACCGCCTCGAGCGCGTCCTCGGCCACATCCTCAGCCGGGAGGGGCCCGTACTCTCCCCCCAGCAACGCGCCCTGCTCATCCGTCGCGTGGTGGACGAGGCCCTGGGACTGGGCATCCTCGAACCCCTGCTGGAGGACGCCTCCGTCACCGAGATCATGGTCAACGGCCCGGAGCAGATCTTCGTGGAACGCGCCGGCCGGGTGGAACGCCTGCCGTTGCGCTTCGCCTCCGAGGAACAGCTCATGCAGACCATCGAGCGCATCGTCTCCACCGTCAACCGCCGCGTGGACGAGGCCAACCCCATGGTCGACGCCCGCCTGCCCACCGGGGAACGGGTCAACGTCATCATCCCGCCGCTCTCCCTGACCGGCGCCACCCTCACCATCCGCCGCTTCCCCCGCGCCTACACACTCCGCGAACTCGTCGACTTCGGCACCCTGGACGAGTCGATCCTGCTGCTGCTCGCCGCCCTGGTCCGGGCCAGGCTCAACATCATCGTCTCCGGCGGCACCGGCTCCGGGAAGACCACCCTGCTCAACGCCCTCTCCGGACTCATCCCCGACGGCGAGCGCATCGTCACCGTCGAGGACGCCGCCGAACTCCAACTCCAACAGAGCCACGTCATCCGCCTGGAATCCAGGCCCCCCAACGTCGAGGGCCGCGGCGAGATCACCATCCGGGACCTGGTCCGCAACTCCCTGCGCATGCGCCCCGACCGCATCATCGTCGGCGAGGTCCGCGGTGGGGAGACCCTCGACATGCTCCAGGCCATGTCCACCGGCCACGACGGATCCCTGGCCACCGTCCACGCCAACAGCGCCGACGACGCCCTGATGCGGCTGCAGACCCTCGCCTCCATGTCGGAACTCCAGGTGCCCTTCGAGGCCCTGCGCGACCAGATCAACAGTGCCGTGGACGTCATCGTCCAACTCGTCCGCAACCCCGACGGCACCCGACGCATCGCCGAGGTCGTCGCCCTCACCAGCCGGGGACGCCAACCCTTCCGCATCGCCGACCTGGCCCGCCTCGAGACCACCCCGATGACCGCCGACGGCCGCGTCCACGGGAACTTCCGGCACCACCCCGTCCCCCGCGGTCTCGCCGACCGCCTCCACCGGGCCGGGGAACGCATCCCGCCCGTCTTCGGGGTCCACCTCGACGACGACCACCTCACCACCAGGGAAGCCCGCTGACATGGCCCACACCCCACCCG
>NZ_VKHT01000098.1 GCF_014141535.1 Streptomyces alkaliphilus
GGACGGGCGAGGGGCGGGCCGCCGGTCGCGGCGCCGCCCGGGGAACGACACGAGGGAGGGCCGCGTAGTGCCGAAGGGACAACCGGAGACGGTGCCGAGGGACGGGTTGACGACCAGGCAGCGCCGCAACCGCCCGTTGCTGGCGGTGCACACCGGTACCGGCAAGGGCAAGTCGACGGCGGCCTTCGGTCTGGCGTTGCGCGCCTGGAACCAGGGCTGGCCGATCGGGGTGTTCCAGTTCGTCAAGTCCGCCAAGTGGCGGGTGGGCGAGGAGCGGGCGCTGCGGGTGCTGGGCGACTCCGGCGAGGGCGGGAGCGTTGCCTGGCACAAGATGGGCGAGGGCTGGTCGTGGGTCCAGCGGGACCTCGCCGACAGCGAGGAGGCCGCCCGGGAGGGGTGGGCGCAGGTGCGCCGGGACCTGGACGCCGAGCGGTACCGGCTGTACGTGCTGGACGAGTTCACCTATCCCCTGCACTGGGGCTGGATCGACACCGACGAGGTGGTGGCGACGCTGCGGGAACGACCCGGTGCCCAACACGTGGTGATCACCGGCCGCAACGCGCCCGCCGCGCTGATCGACGCGGCCGATCTGGTGACCGAGATGGGGAAGGTCAAGCACCCCATGGACGCCGGGCAGAAGGGCCAGCGGGGGATCGAGTGGTGACGCCGTGACCCCCCGGGTGGTGATCGCCGCTCCCGGCTCGGGCAGCGGGAAGACGACCGTGGCGACCGGCCTGATGGCGGCCTTCACCGAGGCGGGGCTGAGGGTCTCCGCGCACAAGGTGGGGCCCGACTACATCGATCCCGGCTACCACGCGCTGGCCACCGGGCGGCCGGGACGCAACCTGGACGCCTGGATGTGCGGACCCGACCGGGTGGCCCCGCTGTTCCGACACGGGGCCGCGGGGGCCGACCTGGCGGTCGTCGAGGGCGTGATGGGCCTGTTCGACGGGGCGAGCGGGATGGGCGAGACCGCCTCGACCGCGCACGTGGCGAAGCTGTTGCGGGCACCGGTGGTGCTGGTGGTGGACGCCTCGGCGCAGTCTCGGTCGATCGCGGCGCTGGTGCACGGCTTCGCGTCCTGGGACACCGGGGTGCGACTGGCCGGGGTGATCCTCAACAAGGTGGGGTCCCCCCGGCACGAGTCCCTGTTGCGGGAGGCCCTGGACGGCGGCGGCGTCCCGGTGCTGGGCGCGCTGCCCCGCGAGGACGGCCCGGTGCGCACGCCCTCGCGCCACCTGGGCCTGGTGCCGGTGGCGGAACGGCGCGCGGAGGCGCTGGAGTCGGTGCGGGCGATGGCCGAACGGGTACGGCGCGGGGTGGATCTGTCGGCGGTGCTGGCGGTGGCCCGTGCGGCGCCGGCGGCGGGCGGACCGGTCTGGTGTCCGGCGGAGGCGGTCGCGGGGGCCGAACGGGAGTGGGACCCGGCGGCGCCGGGAGTCCCGTCGCAGGATCCGCCCGGGCGCGCCCCGGTGGTCGCCGTGGCCTCGGGTGCCGCCTTCACCTTCGGCTACGCCGAGCACCCGGAGCTGCTGGAGGCGGCCGGGGCGCGGGTGGTGACCTTCGATCCGTTGCGCGACGAGGCGCTGCCCACGGACGCGGAGGCCCTGGTCATCGGCGGTGGTTTCCCCGAGGTGTACGCGCCGGAGCTGGCCGCGAACGAGCCCCTGCGCCGGGCCGTGGCGGCGTTCGACGGACCGGTGGTCGCGGAGTGCGCGGGGCTGCTGTACCTGTGTCGGAGCCTGGACGGCGCCCGGATGTGCGGGGTGCTGCCGGCGGAGGCGCGGATGACGCGGCGGCTGACGCTGGGCTACCGGGAGGCGGTGGCGCTCACGGACAACCCGCTGGCGCCGGCGGGGGGCCGGGTCCGGGGGCACGAGTTCCACCGCACGGTGGTGGAGCCCGGTGCCGGGGAGGCGCCGGCGTGGGGGTTCACCCATCCGGAGCGGCGCGCCGAGGGCTTCGTGCGGGGCCGGGTGCACGCCTCCTACCTGCACGTCCACTGGGCGGGCGCGCCGGGAGTGCCCCGGCGGTTGGTGGCCGGCTGCCGACAACGGGCCGCCGCGCGGGTACGGAACGGCGCTTCGTGAGTCGCTCCCCGGGGCGCGTCACGGGTGTCTGCGCGGGAGTGGGGGCGCGCCCCGGGGTGGCCGCGGATGAGGTCCTGGACCTGATCGCCGTCGCGCTCGCCCGGCTCGTCCCGCGGAGCGGGCCGGGGTGCGTGGTCCCGGGGGTGCCGTCGGGGGTGCCGCCGGCGGTGGAAGCGATCGCCACTGTCGCCGCACGGGCCGCGGAGCCGGGACTGCTGGAGGTCGCCCGACGCTTGGGCGTTCCACTGCGGGATTGGCCGGCCGCGTCGCTGGTCGGCGTGGCCGGCGTACGGCCCTCCGCCCGGGTTCTGGCGGCGGTGGGCACGCCCTCGGTCGCGGAGGCCGCCGCGCTGCTGACGGCCGGGCCGGGAGCGGCGCTGTTGGTGTCCCGCCTGGTCTCGCCGGGCGGGCGGTGCACGGTGGCGCTGGCGGCCCCTCCGGCACGGGAACATGAACGGGACGACGAAGGACACGGAGAGCGCGATGGAGACCGGGATCGGTGGGACGGTGCCGGCGGCGGGGCCCCGGGCGGAGGCGCGATCGGGGGGCCGACCGGTGGAGGAGCCGGATCTGCGACACCACGGTGACGCCGAGGTCCGCGGGGAGGGTGCCGGTCTGGTCGACCTGGCGGTGAACGTGCGCGCCGGCACTCCGCCCGCCTGGCTGCGCGAACGTCTGGCCGCCTCGATGGGCGACCTGGCGGCCTACCCGGACGACACGGCGGCCCGCCGGGCGGTGGCCCGCCGGCACGGACTGGCGCCCGATCGGGTGATGGTGACGGCGGGAGCGGCCGAGGCGTTCGTGCTGCTGGCCCGGCTGGAGGGGATCCGGCGCCCCGTGGTGGTGCACCCCCAGTTCACCGAGCCGGAAGCGGCCCTGCGGGACGCCGGGCACCGGCCGCGACGCCTCCTGCTGTCGGCGGCGGACGGCTTCCGGTTGGACCCCGCGGCCGTGCCGGCGAAGGCCGACACGGTGGTGATCGGCAACCCCACCAACCCCACCTCGGTGCTGCACCCGGCGGAGGCCGTCGTCGCCGCGGCCCGGCCGGGCCGGCTGTTGGTGGTGGACGAGGCGTTCATCGACGCCGTGCCCGGCGAGCGGGAGTCCGTGGCCGGGTTGGTGGACGAGGTGCCGGGGCTGGTGGTGATCCGCAGCCTGACCAAGACCTGGGGGCTGGCGGGACTGCGGATCGGGTACGTGTTGGCCTCGCCCCGCACGGTGCGCGAGTTGGAACGAGGGCGGCCCCTGTGGCCGGTGGGTACGCCGGCGCTGGTGGCGGCCGAGGCCTGTTGTTCGCCGCGGGCGCTGGCGGAGGCCGAGGCCGCCGCGCGGGAGACGGAGGAGCGGCGGGATCTGCTGATGGCGACGCTGTCGGGGTTCGGTGAACTGCGTGTCGCCACCCCGGCGCCCCGGGGGCCGTTCCTGTTGGTGGAGCATCCGGAGGCGGACCGGCTCCGGGAACGGCTGCGGGAGGAGGGGTTCGCGGTGCGGCGCGGCGACACCTTCCCCGGGCTGGGACGACGGTGGCTGCGGTTGGCGGTCCGCGACGCGGCCACCACGGAGGCGCTGCGGGAGGCGCTGGTGCGGGTCGGGGTGACCTGAGGCCGACCGCCCCGGGACCGGGCCCTCCCGGGACGGGCCTCGGCGCGCGGTCGCCGGGGCCCGTCCCGGGTGCGGGGGTGCGGCTCAGTCCCGGTGGGCGCCGGAGCGGCGACGTCCGATCATCAGCAGGGCACCGGCGCCGAGGAGGACGGCGGCGCCTCCGGCGATCCATGGAGTGGCGGCGTCACCGCCGGTGGCGGCCAGTTCGGGGGCCTCGGGGCTCTCCGGCTCGCGCACGACGGTCTGCGGGCGCGGGTCGGCGGCCCCCGACTCCTGCGCGACGGGGTCCGGCTCCGCCGGGTCGGTGGGGGCCTGCGGCGCCCCGAGGGCCGGGGCGGGCGAGGAGCAGGATGCCTCCGCGAGGATGATCCGGCCGCCCACCTCGGCCACATTGAGCTTCAACGGGTTGACGTCCACGGACAGTTCGAGGGCCGTCGCGGCCGCCCCGGAGTCGGTGACCGACCGCTTCGCGAGGTCCAGTCGTACCTCGCCCACCCCCGGCACCTCCACCAGGGTCTCGCCGGCGGCGGTCAGGGTGACCCGCTGGCCGAGGACGGTGACCGAGCCGGGGAGTTCGGCGTCGGCGGTCGGTTGCCCGCCGGCGGGGCAGTGGGCCCGGGCGGAGACGGCGTCCACCTCGATGACGGAGAGCAGGGGCAGGCCGGGGACGTGGACGGAGGCGTCGACGAGGTCGACCTCCGCCTCGGCCCGGGCGTCGTCCACCACGGCCCGGGCGGTGGCGACCTCGGCGTCCAGCACCCGGAAGGGCGTGCCGCCGTCGACTCCGTCCAGTGCGGCGGACAGGGTGGTCCTCTCCGCGGTCGCCTCCCCGGCGGGGGCGGTGACCTCGTTGAGGGAGACGGACAACGGCAGTTCGACGGAACGGTTGAGCAACGCCACGTCCAGACCGGTGCGCAGGACGACGGCGCCCGCCGACCCCGCGCCGCCGTCGCTCGGGGCTCCCCCGTCCTCGTCGGCGAGGGCGGGGGCGGCTCCGACGGAGAGCAGGGCGAGGGTGGTGAGCAGGACGGCCGCGCGACGGGCGCCGGTACGGGAGCAGGCGGAGTGGAACACGGGTTGGGACCCCCACGTAGGGACGGTGTCGCCGGGCCCGGGACGGCCGCGTGCGCGGGACCACGGATCGCGGGAATCGCGTGGTGGGACGCGGCCGTTCCGGGCGGGGTGAACGGTGTGTGGCGGGACCCGGGTGGTTGCCGGGGCCCCCGTCACCCGATGCGGCGAACGGGACTCACCCATACTTGACGCCACGACCACGAAGCGTCAGCTCCATCCCTCGCCCTTCACCTGAAAGGGTGGGTTTCGGATTTTTGTGCGGGTGGTGACGGGGAAGGGGTGGGTCGCGCTTCCCCCGATCGGCCCACGGGACGGCCGCCTACCGGACCACCCGCCCCCGCAACACCACGTGGCGGGGGGCCGCCAGGACCCGCACGTCCGCCCGGGGATCCTCCGGATAGATCACCAGATCCGCCGGGGCCCCCTCCGTCAGCCCCGGCCGCCCGAGCCATCTCCTCGCCCCCCAGGAGGCCGCGGAGAGCGCCTCCCCGACCGGAAGACCGGCACGCACCAGCTCGGCCACCTCGTCGGCGATCAGCCCGTGCGCCAGGGAGCCGCCGGCGTCGGTGCCCGCGAAGATCGGGATTCCGGCGTCCCGGGCGGCCCGGACCGTGTCGTACCGACGGGCGTGCAGCCGACGCATGTGCTCCGCCCACCGGGGGTACTTGGCCTCTCCGCCCGCCGCCAGACGCGGGAAGGTGCCGATGTTCACCAGGGTGGGGACGATGGCCACCCCGCGCTCGGCGAACAGCGGGATGGTCTCCTCGGTCAGTCCGGTGGCGTGCTCGACGCAGTCGATGCCCGCCTCCACCAGATCACGCAGCGAATCCTCGGCGAAGCAGTGGGCGGTGACCCGGGCGCCCTCGGCGTGCGCGGCGGCGATGGCCTCCTCCACCGCCCAGCGGGGCCAACAGGGCGCCAGGTCGCCCTCCGCGCGGTCGATCCAGTCACCGACCAGCTTGACCCAGCCGTCACCCCGGCGGGCCTCCCGGCGCACGTACGCCGCCAGGTCGCCCGGTTCGATCTCGTGCGCGAAGTTGCGGATGTAGCGACGGGTCCGGGCGATGTGCCGGCCGGCCCGGACGATCCGCGGCAGATCCTCGCGGTCGTCGATCCAGCGGGTGTCGGCCGGTGAACCGGCGTCCCGGATCAGCAGGGTTCCGGCGTCCCGGTCGGTGAGCGCCTGTCGCTCCGAGGTGGGCCGGTCCACCGCCCCGCCCGCGTCGAGCCCCACGTGACAGTGCGCGTCGACCAGGCCGGGCAGCACCCAACCCGTGAGCACGGTCGGCTCGTTGACGCCTCCCGAATTGCCCCCGGCGATGGGACGGGTGAAACTGATGCGACCGTCAACGATCCACAGCTCGTCGTGAACATCGTCGTCACGTCCGGGACCGGTCAGGATGTGGCCCCGAACGTGCAGGAGCGGACGTGAACTCATGGTTCGCAGCCTACGAGTGCCTGCTACGCTCCGCACTCACCGGGGGACCCGCACATCGGAGGCGTCCGTCCGAACGTCCCGTGCCGCGGAGGTGCCGCGACACGGCTCACTTCAGCCCCAGGGAGGCCGGCGTGGGGACCCCCACCGAAGAATTCCACGCCTTCTTCGAGGAACACCACGCCGAACTGGCCCGCCTGGCACGGTTGATGCTCGGCAACGGCGAGGACGCCGAGGCCGCCGACGACCTGGCCGCCGACGCCCTGCTCGCCATCTGGGACCGCTGGGACCGGGTTCGCGCCGCCGAGCATCCCGTCGCATACGCCCGGGGTGTGGTGGTGAACCTCGCGCGTTCGCGGATCCGCAGCCGGATCCGCGAACGCCGGCGGGTGACCCAGTTCTGGTCCGGGCGCTCCGAGCAGACCGACGGCCCCGACATACCCGCCGTGGTGGACGTGCGGGCCGCCCTGGAACGTCTCCCCTACCGCAAGCGGGCCTGTGTGGTCCTGCGGCACGCCTTCGACCTCTCGGAGCGGGAGACGGCCACGGCCCTGGGGATATCGGTGGGTACCGTGAAGAGCCAGACCTCCCGCGGCATCGCCGAATTGGAGCGGCTGTTGGCGCCGCGGGAACCGGAGGGGCGCGCCGACCCGTCCGAACCGCTGCGGGTACTGCGCGCCGGACCCGTGGAACCGGGCGCCGTGGAACGGAGGAGCTGATGGTCGAAGGACCCGACGTGCCCGGCCGATTGCGAGCCGCGGCGCTCGACCATCGGCCCGATCGCGAGCGGATGCTGGCCCGGGTGGAACGCGGCATGGCGGCCCGTGCGGCGGGCTCCGCCGCCGGTCGGCGCCGCCCGGCGGGCCGTCGCAGGAGCGGGGGCTCACCGGTGGGTCTGCCCGGTTGGGTGCGGACCACCGGCGTCGCCGCCGCGCTCGTGGCCACCCTGGGCGGGGTCACCGTCACCGTCAACGCCCTCACCGGGCAGGGGGAGACACAACCCTCCGCCGGCGGGGACACGGAAAACCCCACGGACGCCTCCGCGGGGGTCGAGAGCCCTGAGGACACCGGGGGTGGGGCCGGGAACGCCTCCGCCGGGACCGGTGACGGCGGGGAGGCCGACGGCCACACCTCCGCCGGGGAGGCCCCGACGCGCGGAGGCACCGCCGGGGAGGCGGAGACCGGGGGCGGGGACCCCGGCGCCCCCGACCACGGTGGGACGACGACCACCGGCGGGGTCCCCGGCGTGCCCGGGGACGGGGACCCGGGTTCCGACGAGCCCTCGCTCCCCGTGGAGAGCGACGGCATCGGTGTCCGGGCCGTGCTCGACCCGACGGTGGCGGAGAACCCCTATTGGTCGCAGAGTCTTCTGATCCTGACCACCGAGCGGGTCCTGCGCGAACTCGTCGTGGAGGTGCGGCTGCCCGTCGGCGAGGGGATCTCGCACACCGGTGACTGGCTGACCCTGCCGGCCGAGGAGTGGGAGACCACGGTGGCCAGGGACGGCGACACCCTGGTCTTCCGTTGGCGGCTGCGGGAGGGGGCGGTGGTCCCGGTGGGCGAGTACACCTTCGCCGCGCAGTACGACCACCCGGCGGGCAACCGGGGCGTCGAAGCCGATCTCTTCACCGTGCGGGGTGTCGCGGAGGACGGCGCGGAGGTGTCCTCCCGGGGCGGATTCGTCTGATCCCGTCCCCGGCGGGGACGTACCGGGGTGGAGCCGGGAGCACGCCACGACGCACCCGGGGTCGCGTTCCCCGTGCGGCCGACCCGGTGAACCCCTATGCTCCCATGGCACGGGCCCCGATCGCACGGGAAACCACCGGCGCCTCGGCAACACCGGAAGCGCCGAAACCACGGTGCACACCACCCCCGGGGGTCCCCCGGAAAAACGCTCCTGATTTTCCGGCGTCACGGCTTCCGAATGGACCGAGTGGTTGAGGTCGGGGACGGGACCCACCGGGCCGTCTTCCGAAAATCCCACCGGAAAACCCTTTCTATTTCCCCAAATTTTTCCGATCAAACCAAAAAATTTGAAATTTTTCGGAGACCCCCCCGGGGACGTTTGCGTTCCGCCATCGTTACATATATGTGACCGGTGCCACCACGTGCCCGTTTTGTGGGGTTACCGCCGCGCAAAGCGCGCATTTCACCCCTGCGATCCGGTGGACCCCATTACCACATTTTCCCCTTCCAGGGAACCCCTTGAGCGGATGCGATTCCCGGGGAGCCCGGCTAGATTCGACTCACATGACCACCGCACAGATCGACCGAGTGGAAATTCCCGGGGCACCCGACGGATTTTCCTTCGACGTTCCGAAAACCGAGGACGGTGCCGACCTGTGGCGCATTGCCCGTGACTCCCGGGTACTCGATGTCAACTCCTCCTACAGCTATTTGTTGTGGTGCCGGGATCACGCGAACACGTCCCTGGTGGCCCGCGCCGAGGATGGCGGAGCCGCCGGGTTCATCACCGGTTATCTGCGCCCCGGTAGGCCGACCACCCTCATGGTCTGGCAGGTCGCCGTGGACGCGACGCACCGCGGACACGGCCTGGCCGCCGCCATGCTCGACCACCTGGCGGCACGGACCCGGGTGGACTTCGGCGTGGACACCGTCGAAACCACCGTGACCCCGGACAACGTCCCCTCCAACCGCCTCTTCACCGCCTTTGCCGAGCGGCACGGCGCCCCGGTCCACCGGGAGGTGCTGTTCGCCGCCGACGACTTCCCCGAGAGCGGCCACGAGCCCGAGGTGTTGTACCGCATCGGGCCCTTCCCGGCTCCGACCGACGCCCGCTGAGG
>NZ_VKHT01000980.1 GCF_014141535.1 Streptomyces alkaliphilus
CCCCTTCCCCTCGTCCCCCTCTCCGTGCCCGGAGCGGTCGGCCTCGGCGTCGGTGCCGTTCGCGTCCCCGCCGGGCGCGGGGTCGGCGGGGGCGCCGGGCACGGGGCGTCCGTGGCGCTGCGGCCCGAACGGCGAGGGGGTCTGCGCCGCCAGGGTGAGCAGGTGGGGCCGACAGGCCGCGGGGAAGGACAGGTCGAAGACGTGGGCGTCGTAGATCGGGTCGAAGGTGCGCTCGGAGAGGAACGCCAGGTGCTTGCCGTCGCGGGTGAAGACCGGCGAGAAGTCCCGGAAACGCAGCGGCGTGGCCTCCACGACCTCGCGGTCGGCGACCCGGGCGAGCTTGAGTTGTCGCAGCGGGTTGCTCCCCGGGTGGGACCACACGAGCCAGGCGGAGTCGGGTGAGAAGCCGAGCCCGTCGACGTCCCCGTGGGCGCTGCGGTCGAGTTCGTGAACGGCGGCATCGGCGGCATCGGTGCCCACGGTGACGTCGGTGACGTCGGGGAGGTCCACCAGCAGCAGCCGCCCGTCGTGGGTCGCCACGGCGGCCCGGGAGCCGTCGGGGGCCACGGCCAGGTCCAGGACCCGGCCCAGTTCGCCGGGGGCCAGGAGACGGGGCGGGGCGCCCTCATCCTCGGCTGCGGGCGCGGCGGGTGCCAGGGCCAGGGCGTCGTCGCCCTCGGCATCGGTGACCCACAGCACCCACTCGCCGTCGGCGTCGGCCGGTCGGAAGACCCGGGGCAGTCGGGCGCGAACCCCCGGACGGACGTCCAGGGCCCGCACCGGGCCCTCCCGGTGGGTCAGCCAGTGCAGGGTGCCGCGGGTCTCCACGGCGCTGCCGCGCCCCTCGTGGTCGGGGGCGACGGTGCCCAGCCGACGAAGGGCGGAGACCGGCCGGGGCCTGCGGTCGGCGCGCCGACCGGCGAGGCGGATGCCGTCCAGGGGGCGGGGTCCGTCGGCGTCGAGGGACTCCAGCAGCCACAGTTCGCCTCGCCGCATCCAGGCCACCCGCTCGCCGTCGGTGGCGGCCTGGCGGGCGTAGCCGCCGTCCAGCGGGGAGTGCCGGCGCAGGTCGGTGCCGTCGGGCAGCGAGGAGTACAGGGCGCCGATGTTCTCGTGGTCGGAGATGAAGGCGATGCGTCCGCCCACCCACATGGGCCACTCGAGGTTGCCGTTCAGGTCGGCGTGGACCCGCTCGAAGGTCCCCGAACCGTCGCGGTCGATCCACAGCTTGCCGGCGGTGCCGCCGCGGTACCGCTTCCAGCGGGCGCCGTCCCGGCCCCGGGACTGGCCGGCGGAGACCACCAGAACGGCCCCGTCGGGTCCGTGGGCGACGGAGCTGACGGGACCGTACGGCAGGACGCGGGAGGCACCTGCGTCCATGGGCACCGCGCGGACCACGGTGCGGCGGGTGGATGCCTGGCCCCGGGGCGTGATGGCCAGGATCTCCGGCTCGCCGTCCCCGGTCGCGGGCAGCCAGCCACGGACCCCGGTCTCCCCGCTCCCCCAGTGGGTGAGGCGGCGGGAGGGCCCACCGTCCACGGCGGCGAGATGCACCTCCGGGGCGCCGTCACGGGTGGAGGTCCAGGCGATGTGTGCGCCGTCGGGCGACAGTCGTGGGGTGGAGACGGGCACGGAGTCGGCGCTGACCCGCCAGGCCCGGCCACCGGCCACCGGTGCCGCCCAGACATCGTCCTCGGCGACGAAGGTCAGGAGGTCACCGTTCGGATGCGGATATCGCAGATAGGAAGGAGCTGTCACGTCTCGCACCCTAGGAGGCGGAGGCCGGTGGCGACAGGTGTTTTCACCAGTCGGTGGGCACGGGGCGCGCGCTCCGGGGGCGCGTGTCGGCCGGTTTC
>NZ_VKHT01000981.1 GCF_014141535.1 Streptomyces alkaliphilus
GTCCCGCCCCGGGGGCGGGCGCTCCCGTCCCCGCCTCCCGGAGCCGCGTCCCGACGCACCAGGGCCGCGTAGCGCCCGCCGAGGGCGAGAAGCTCCCCGTGGGTACCGCGTTCCACGATGCGCCCCTCATCCAGCACGACGATCAGATCGGCGTCCCGGATGGTGGAGAGCCGGTGGGCGATGGTGATGGTGGTGCGGGTGGCCGAGAGTTCGTCCAGCGCCCGCTGGACGGCTCGTTCGGTACGGGTGTCCAGGGCGCTGGTGGCCTCGTCGAGGATGAGGACCGGCGGGTCCCGCAGGATGGTGCGGGCCAGGGCGAGCCGCTGCTTCTCCCCGCCGGAGAAGCGGTGACCCCGCTCCCCCACCACCGTGTCGTACCCCTCCGGCAGGGCGGCGATGTGGTCGTGGATCTGTGCCGCGCGCGCGGCCGCCTCCAGTTCGGCGTCCCCGGCACCGGGACGCGCGAAACGGAGGTTGTCGGCGATGGAGGCGTGGAAGAGGTGGGCGTCCTGGGAGACCACCCCGATGTTGCGGGCCAGGGAGGCGAAATCCAGGTCACGGACGTCCACGCCGTCCAGGGTGACCCTGCCCTCGGTGACGTCGTACAGGCGCGGGATCAGGGAACCCAGGGTGCTCTTGCCGCTGCCGGTGGCACCGACCACCGCCAGGGAGCCGCCGGGCGGGACGGTGAGGTGGATGTCGCTCAGCGCCGGCGGGGTGTCCGGGGCGTGGGCGAAGGAGACGTGCTCGAACCGGATCTCGCCGCGGGCCCGCTCGATGCGCCGGGGGTGCTCCGGTTCGGTGATGTCCTCGCGCAGGTCCAGGTACTCGAAGATGCGCTGGAAGAGCGCGAGGGACGCCTGTATGTCCACACCCGTGGACAGCAGGGACACCGAGGGTCGCAGAAGGCCCTGCTGAAGGGTGACGAAGGCCACCAGCGTTCCGATGGAGGGCGGCGTCCCGCCGAGGTGGAAGACGGCCCCGGCGGACCAGTAGAGCAGCGGCGGGATCGCCCCCATGATCATGCCGATAGTGGCCATTCGCCACCGACCGGCCAGGCCGGCGCGCACCTCGAGGTCCACCAGGTGCCGGGACTCGCGTTCGAAGGTGTCGGTGAGGGAGTCGGCCCGTCCCATGGTGCGGCCCAACAGGATGCCGCTGACCGACAGGGACTCGGTGACCAGCGCAGCCATGTGGGCGAGTTGGCGCTGCCGGTGGGCGGTGATGCGCTTGCGTTCCCTCCCCACCCGGCGGGCGATCCAGACGAAGAAGGGCAGCAGCGCGAGGGAGATGAGGGTGAGGCGCCAGTCGAGGGCCAGCATGGCGATGACGGTGGCCACCACCGAGGTGCCGTTGGAGACCAGCGAGGTGGCCGTGGTGGTGACGGTGGCCTGCATGCCACCGATGTCATTGGCGATCCGGGACTGCACCTCGCCGGTGCGGGTGCGGGTGAAGAACGCCAGCGGCATCCGCTGGAGCTTGGCGTAGACACCGGTGCGCAGGTCGTGCATGACCCGCTGGCCCACGCGGGTGGAGATGAGGGTCTGCAGGACTCCGAAGACGCTGCTGGTGACGGCGGCGATGATCATGCCCAGCGCCAGCAGGGTGAGCAGGCCGGTCCGCCGGTCGGGCAGTGCGGTGTCGATGATCTCCCGAAGCAGGAACGGTGAGGCCACGGCGACCAGCGAGGAGGCCCCCACCAGGAGCCCCACCACGGCCAGCCGCCCCCGATAGGGGCGGAAGAGTGCCAGGACGCGGCGCAGCGGCACGGGGGTCGTCGGTTGGGGGAGCACCGGCTCGACGACGGGTCGAACCGGTGGCGTCCCTTCGGTGACGGGAGGGTGCATGGGATCC
>NZ_VKHT01000982.1 GCF_014141535.1 Streptomyces alkaliphilus
TCGCGTGCCCGTGGATCCGCCGTGGTCCCCGGTCCCCACCACGTCCGGGGAGCGGTTCAACAGGTCACCTCCGAGGGGGAATGTCCTTCCCCTTCACCATCGGCGCGTAACCGAAAGACGACAAGGAGTAGCCTGTGGCCGGTCCTCGTTGGTACCGATCCGATGGGCGGAGCACGCGAGATGGACGCACGACACAAGGACACCCCACCCCTGACCCCCGATCGACTCCTCGCCCGCAGGCTGCGGGAACACCGCGAGGCGCGCGGCCTCTCGCTGCGGGGGATGGGCGACCTCATCGGTTACCCGCACTCGTACGTCTCCCGCATGGAGACGGGTAAGCAACGACCGTCGGACGCCGTGGCGGAGAGGCTCGACCGGGAGCTGGGCACCTCCGGGGAGTTCGTCTCCCTGCTGGAGATGGCCCGCGCCCACCTCATCGAGGCGGGGGTGCGCATGGTGTTGAGCAGGGAGACCGAGGCCGTGCGTATCCAGGGGTTCGCCTCCAGCGTTCTTCCGGGCCTGCTCCAGACCGAGCGCTACGCCCGTGCTCTCCTCCGCGCGGGCATCCCGGGGGAGACCGAGGAGGAGATCGAGGAACGGGTGGCGGTGCGAATGAGGAGGCAGGAGATCCTGGCCAGGGAGAAGCCTCCCCTCTATCAGGTGCTTCTGGACGAGGCGACCCTGGCCCGGCCGGTTGGTGGGCCACATGTGATGTGTGAGCAGTTGGCACGTCTGGCCGACCGCCAGGAGGAAAAGAACATCTCGATCCAGGTCATTCCGTTTCTGGCGGGGAGCCACGGGATGATGGGTGGAAGTCTGCTGATGATGGATCTGGAAACCGGATCACCGATGGCCCTGGTGGAGAGTTTCCGGACGGGGGTGCCCATCGAGTCCCGATGGGAATACGTGGAGTGCGCGGAGGTCTTCGTCGCCGCGCGAGCGATGGCCCTGTCCGAGAAGGACTCGACAGACCTGATCCGTCGATACGAGAAGGAGTTCGCCGAATGAGCGAGACCCCGTGGCGCAGGTCGTCCCACAGTGGAATGGACAACGGCAACTGCCTCGAGGTGCGGGACGATGTGCCCGCCACGGTGCCCGTCCGTGACAGCAAGCGGCCCGAGGGGCCGGTGGTGAACGTGCCGGCCGTCGCCTGGGCCGACTTCATCGACCATCTCAAGCGCCGGGCCTGAGCCCGGGACCGAAAGCCCGCACATCGTGCGCCGGCCCGCGATCCCGGGACGATCGCGGGCCGGCGTCGTGCTCGGGTCACGGAGAACCCCGTGCGCCGCCGACCGGGTGCCGGCTACCCTGGTGGCGTCCTGTTGTCTCCGATAGAGGTGGACGTTGCGCATCTGAGGTTCGCGATCACCGCGCGGCACGGCCCCGGGCCGTATGCCGTCGTCCGGTGGAGACCCCGTCTCCCGCACGATGCGCCGCGTGGATGCGACCTTTGGTGCACGGGCCGTCCCCCGCACGGGACGCGCACTTCTCCCGCCCCCTCCGGGCCGGTCGCCGCACGGTGCTCGCACACGCGCCCATCGACCGTTCCGTGAGCGTGATTGCGAGGTGGGGCGGATGTCCGGCGGGGAGACCGTCCTGCCCGGCCCAACGGTCCGGCTGCTGGGACGTCCCGATGTGCTGCTGCTGGACGAACCCACCAACAACCTCGACCTCTTCGCCCGCCGTCGGTTTCACGAGGCGGTCGCCGGGCACCGGTCCGGGGCGCTGCTGGTCGTCTCCCACGACCGGGCCCTGTTGGAGGCGATCGGTGTCACCCGGTGGGTGCTGCTGGGGGAGGAGTCCGGGGGGCTCGGACGGGAGGAGGCCCTGAACCTCTTCGGGGCCCCGCCC
>NZ_VKHT01000983.1 GCF_014141535.1 Streptomyces alkaliphilus
CTCCTGCCCCGGCTGGTCCCCGCCGGCGAGGCCGCCGGCACCACCCGCTCCGGCCTCCCCGTGCCGGCCGGGATCCCGGTGGCGGCCGGCACCGGCGACAACATGGCCGGCGCCCTGGGGCTGGGGCTGGAGCCGGGCCGCCCGGCACTCAGCCTGGGGACCTCCGGCACCGTCTACGCCGTCACCTCACGCCGACCGGTGGACCCCACCGGCACCGTGGCGGGGTTCGCCGACGCGGGCCGGGACTGGCTCCCGCTGGCCTGCACCCTCAACTGCACTCTCGCCGTCGACCGGATCGCCGGCCTGCTGGGATTGGACCGCGAGGCCGTGGAGCCGTCCGCCGCCGGGGCGGGTCCCGTGGTGCTGCCCTTCCTGGACGGCGAGCGCACCCCGGACCTGCCGCTGGCCTCCGGCCTGCTGTACGGGTTGCGTCACGACACCACCGGCGGACAGGTCCTCCAGGCCGCCTACGACGGCGCCGTCTACGCCCTGCTCCGCGCGCTGGACCTGGTCCTGGACGGGGAGGACGGGGCCCGGGGGGACACCGCCGAGCCGATCCTGTTGCTCGGCGGCGGGGCCAGGGGCACCGCGTGGCGTGAAACGGTCCGTCGACTGTCCGGGCGGCCGGTCCGGGTGCCCCGGGCTGAGGAGCTGGTGGCCCTGGGCGCGGCGGCGCAGGCCGCCGGCCTGCTGCAGGGTCGGGACGCCGCCGCGGTGGCCCGCGACTGGAACACCGCCGAGGGCCCGTCCTGGCCGGCCGTCGAGCGGGACGAGGCCGCCACCGCGCGGATCGCGGCGGTGTTGGAGAGCTCCGACAGTCTGCTGCGACGGTCCTGAGACGAAGCGAGCCGGACGAAAACCAAGGGGGCCCGGGGAGCCGGGACCCGACGGACAAGAGGAAACCGGAACAGGAGGTGGGACGGTGGTCCAGCCCGTGCCGCAGACCCAGGCCGAACTGCGTCTGCGCAACCTCTCGCGGGTGCTCCACCTCCTGGCCGACGACGGCCCGCTCTCCCGGGCGGAGGTGGCCGCCCGCACGGGGCTGACCCGGGCGGCCATCTCCAGCCTGGTGGACGAACTGCTGCGGGCCGGGTTGGTGATGGAGAGCTCCCGCGACAGGTCGGGCTCGGTCGGGCGCCCGGGTACCGCGCTGGAGCCCGCCGACCACGGCCCCTGCGGCATCGGGGCGGAGATCGGCGTGGACCACCTGGCGGTCTGCGCCATGGACCTGCGCGGCGGGGTGCGCGTACGGCTGGACTCACCGATGACCGCCGGGGACACCCGTCCCGACCGGGTCCTGGCGGCCCTGGCGGCCATGTTGGGGGACCTCGCGGAGGAATGCGAGGGGTTGGGGTTGCGGCCGGCCGGGGTGACACTCGCCGTTCCCGGCCTCGTGGCCCGGGACTCCACCACCGTCGTACGGGCACCCAACCTCGGCTGGGAGGAAGTGGATCCCGCCCCTCTGCTGCCGACCGGCCACGGCCCCCTGCGGGTGGAGAACGAGGCGAACCTGGGCGCCGTCGCCGAACGGGCCGCCGCCCCGGCCGGGACGGGGCGGGACCTGCTGTACGTCTCCGCCGGGATCGGCATCGGCGCGGCCGTCCTGGTCGACGGCGAGCTCCTGCGCGGGGCCCGTGGTTTCGCCGGCGAGTTGGGACACGTCCCCGTCTCCCCGGACGGGCCCCCCTGCCGCTGCGGCAGCACCGGGTGCGCCGAGACGTTGGCGGGTGAGGAGGCGGTCCTGCGGGCGGCCGGCACCGACCCGGGCGAAGGGCCGCGCGCCCCACTGTTGGCGGAGGTGCGGGCGCGTTGCGAGGGGGGTGACGAGCGGGCCCTGGCCGCCGTCGACC
>NZ_VKHT01000984.1 GCF_014141535.1 Streptomyces alkaliphilus
CACCGGGGCCGCCGCCCGGCGCCGGTGAAGCCGTCCCCTCGGGAAGCGCCCCGGGCGGCGCGCCCGGTGGGGCCGGGGCCCCGGGGCCCCCCGGTGCGCCGGCAGCCGTACGACCGACCCCGCCGGTGGCGATCGAGGACGACGTGCCGGCCGACGACGACCCCGACCTCGACGAGAAGGCCCTCTCCGGGCCCGAGTTGATCATCGAGGGGTTGGGCGCGACGATCATCGAGCAGATCGACCACGAATGAGTCATGTCGTCGGTTCCCCCGTCCTCCCCGGGGTGCCGGGGGCCCGAACCCCGTAGGCTCAAGGGGTACGTACGACGCCGAGCCAGGAGGTTCAGCCGTGTTTCCCGGTGGTGGAGCCGATATGCAGCAGCTGCTGCAGCAGGCCCAGAAGATGCAGCAAGACCTCGCCCGCGCCCAGGAGGAGCTCGCCGAGACCATTGTCGAGGGCTCCGCGGGAGGCGGTCTGGTCAAGGCGAGCGTCACCGGGGCCGGTGAGCTGACCGGTCTGGTCATCGCCCCCGCGGCGGTTGACCCCGAGGACACCGAGACCCTCGCCGATCTGGTGCTGGCCGCCGTGCGGGACGCCAACGAGAGCGCCCGCGAGCTGGCCCAGCGCAAGCTCGGCCCGCTGGCCGAGGGGCTGGGCGGCGGGGGCGGACTGCCGGGGCTGCCGTTCTGAGCGACGCGCCGGGCCGGCTGCCGGTCCGCGTCCCGTTCCCCAACTAGCCTCACGGTCAACGACATCAGGAAGGCATGCCGTGTACGAAGGCGTGGTTCAGGACCTCATCGACGAACTGGGCAGACTGCCCGGCGTCGGTCCGAAGAGCGCCCAGCGGATCGCCTTCCACATCCTGCAGGCCGATCCCGCCGATGTGCGCCGACTCGCCCGGGCCCTGTCCGAGGTCAAGGAGAAGGTGCGTTTCTGCGCGGTCTGCGGGAACGTCGCCGAGGACGAGCAGTGCCGGGTCTGCCGCGACCCGCGCCGCGACCCCTCGGTGATCTGTGTCGTCGAGGAGCCCAAGGACGTGGTGGCGATCGAACGCACCCGGGAGTTCCGGGGCCGCTACCACGTCCTGGGCGGGGCGATCAGCCCCATCGACGGTGTGGGACCCGACGACCTGCGAATCCGCGAACTCCTCGCCCGCCTCGCGGACGGGTCGGTGACCGAACTCATCCTGGCCACCGACCCCAACCTCGAGGGGGAGGCCACCGCCACCTACCTGGCGCGGATGGTCGGATCCATGGGACTTCGCGTCACCCGGCTGGCCAGCGGACTGCCCGTCGGGGGAGACTTGGAATATGCCGACGAAGTCACGCTGGGGCGTGCCTTCGAGGGGAGGCGATTGCTCGATGTCTGACGGGACGATGACCAGGACCGCCGAAGCCGGCGAACCCGGGGGAGAGATCTCCCCCGGGGCCCCCGGGGGCCCCGTGACCACGGACGGTCCCGACACCTTCGCGGTGCAGATCGCCGACCAGATCGAGAGTTTCACCGTCGCCGTCGCCGAGATCGCCAAGGGCGACGACCCGGACAGCGCGGTACCCCACCTGCTGCTCCAGGTCTCGCAGCTCCTGCTGGCCGGCGGCCGCCTGGGGGCCCACGAGGACATCGTTCCCGAGGAGCGCTACGAGCCGGACACCGGCCCGGAGCCCGACATGGACGAGCTGCGCGAGCGTCTCGCCGAGCTCCTCGCCCCGATCGATGTCTACTCCGAGGTCTTCGATCCGTACGTGCCGCGCAGCGCCCCGGTGCCCTGCCGCATCTCCGACGACCTCGCCAACATCGTCACCGATCTGCGCCACGGCATGGCCCACTACCGGGAGGGACGCTGTCTCTT
>NZ_VKHT01000985.1 GCF_014141535.1 Streptomyces alkaliphilus
GGTGGGGTCGTAGTGGCGGTGGAGGTTGTAGTGCCAGCCGGTTTCCTCGTCGGCGTATTGGCCGGGGAAGCGGAGTGGTGTGGGGGCCACTCCCGGGCTGTGGCCCCACAAGGTGGTGGTGAGGGGTGTGAGTTCGTCGGTGTCGGAGTTGGTGAGGTGGGTGGGGGTGCCGACGAGGTCGGTGACGATGGCGGCGAATCGGCGGTCGATCTCGTCCTGATCCGCGTCGCCGGGGAAGCTGCGGGTGGTTTGGGTGAGGGGGTGCAGGCCGGTGTGGTCCCAGGTGGTGACGGTAACCGGCGCGGCGCCCTCGTGCACGGTGTGGTGTTCCTCGACGAGGGTGGTGTCGTGCCAGGTGAAGCGCACGGTTTCGGCTATGCGGCCGTCGGGGTGGTGGCGGTGTTTGGCGATGCGGCGGCCGAAGGCGTCGTAGGTGTAGGTCCACACCGTGCCGTCGGGGGTGACGGTCTTGGTGAGGCGGTCGTGGGCGTCCCAGGTGTAGTGCCAGACATCGGGGGTGCGGGAGATGCGGGTGACGGTGCGGCGGATCACCCGCCCGGCGGCGTCATACGCGTAGCGGGTACGTCCGGCTCGGGCCAGGAGGGTGCCGGTGTAGGCGCGGTCCCCGGCCGCCTCGGCCGGTAGGCCGGGAGCCTTGGCACTGGTTTGGTCGCCGGTGGGGTTGTAGGCGTAGGACTCCGTCCCGGCCGAGCCGCTCACAGCGGTGGGCCGCCCGATCGGGTCCAGGGCGAGGGTGGTGGTGCCCGAGTCGTCGGTGACGGCGGTGGGGTAGCCGTCGGTGCGGTAAGTCCAGCGTTTGTGGTGCAGACGCCGGCCCCCGGCCCCGGTGAGGGCCTGCTCGACCGTGCGCCCGCCCGGGTCGTGGCCGGTGGTGAGGGTCAGAACGTTGCCGATGCGGCGCTCGGTCTCCTGCCCGGCTGCGTCCCGGTGGAAGTTCAGGTGCCGGCCGGCGGTCTCCAGGCCGATCGGGCGTCCGGCGGTGTCATAAGTCCATCGGCTGGTGTGGCCGGTGGGGGTGGTGCGGGAGAGCAGGTGGCCCACCGGATCGACGGTGAGGGTCAGGGTGTGGCCGTTGACCGTCTCGCTCAGCAGGTTCCCGGCCGGGTCGTGGGTGCGGGAGAGTTCCACGCCCGGTGAGGTCGCGGAGACCAGTCGACCGGCCGCGTCGTGGGTCCAGGTGGTGGTCTCGCCGGTGTCGGTGGTGGTGGAGGTCAACCGGCCGAGCACGTCATGGGCGTAGTCGATGGACTGCCCCGCCGGGTTCGTCTGCCGGACCAGGTGGCCGGCGGGGTCGTATTCGCGGGTGGTGGTGCGGCCGTCGTAGTCGGTCTCCGCGACCGTGCGGCCGGCCGCGTCGAGGGTGTAGGTCCAGGTGCGGCCGTCGGGGGCGGTGACGGCGGTGATGTTCAACTCGGTGTCGCGGGTGAAGACATACCGTGCACCATCCGGGCCGGTCTGGGAGACCGGTAGGTCGAACGGGCCGTAGCTCCAGGCGGTGGTGCCGCCGTTCTCGTCGGTGTGGGTCAGGCAGTTGCCCTCCGCGTCCCACTTCCAGGACTCGACGTGGCCCAGGGGATCGGTGCGACGCACCGGCTTGCCCTCCGGTGACCACTCCATCCGCGTCACCGCACCGAGCGGGTCCGTCAGCGCGATCGGACGACCAAAGGCGTCCCGCGCCAGAACCGTGCTCCCGCCGAGGGGGGGACTGTAAATCGTTCGGTGTAACTCCCGATCAAGGAAGATGCACTGATGACGAGTGAGAACGTGACCGAGGTCGAGGCCGTCGAGCCGTCTGGGCCGGAGCTGGCGGGGGCGGTGGATGACCGGC
>NZ_VKHT01000986.1 GCF_014141535.1 Streptomyces alkaliphilus
GGGGTGGACCGCCCGACCGGGCGGCACCGGGTCGGGGGCCTCTCACCCGTCGTCCCCACTCCGTCCCCCGGTCCCCTCCCGCGGGGTTCCCCGGCGATCGGGCCCGCGCACGCGCCGGGGGCGTGTGCTTCCCGACCGCCGGGTGAAACAATGGTCGGGGCACCCTTCCGCGCCGACCGGCGGTGGAGGGGAGTTCTCCGGACCGGTACCGCCGAACGACGCGCGGGACACGGCGGGGGACGCACGGGGACACGGCTGGAAAGGGAACACGTGACGGCGACACGCATCCTGGGGAAGCTGATCGGCCCGGCCCTGCTGCTGCCCACCGTGTTGCCGGTGGTCGTCGCCGTGGCGATACCCGGGGCCTTCACCGGCGGCGGCACCCGCCGGTGGGGCAGGGGCCGGGTGGAGGATCTGCGCGAGGAGGCCCGGCGCGCGCAGGGCGAGGCGGCCGAGGCGTTCTACGAACTCGAGCTGGCCCAGCGCGGCATGCAGTTGTCTCTGGAGACGATCCGCGCGGTGGACGACGGCCCGCGGGCCCGCAAGGCGTTCGCGGACCACGGGGCGTTCGCCGAACGGATAGACCGGACGAATCACCAGTACATCGCCCTGATGGACTCCCACGACGTGGAGTCCGCCGATCTGGACGCCGGCACCGCCACCCGCGCCCGTCACGACTTCGTCCGGATGCGGGACGAGTTGACCCGCACCCGTGAGGACCTGGAGCGGTTCGCCGGGAGCCTGACGCCCCTGGTCGAAGCGGCGGAGAAGGAGTTGGCCCGGGTGGCGCCGGCCGTGGAGCGCGCCAAGCGCTCCCTGCTGGAGGCGACCCGGGCCCTGGACGCGGTCCGGCAGGCGGGGCTGGACGCGGGTGACTCGGCCGCCGATCTCGCCGCGCTGGGACCGGAGTTGCGGCTGCTGAACGAGGGAGCCGCCCGACACGGCGTGCAGCCGACCCTCACCCGCGCCGAGGAGGTCGCGCGACGGGCCGGGTCGATCGCCGAACGGATGGCGGAGCTTCCCCGTCGGGCCGAGGAGTTGGGTCGGCGCCTGACCTCGCTGCGCACCCGCGCGGAGGCGATCACCACCAGGGCCGGCCAGGTGGGGCCGACCCTCAGCGAGTTGCGCCGCCGCTTCAGCGCCGCCTGTTGGCAGGACCTGCAGCGGGTCCCGGACGAGGCCGCCGAGGCGGTGGCCGGGGCGCGCCGCACGCTGGACGGCGTGGAGCGGGCCCGGCGCGAACAGCGTTGGAACGACGCGTCGAACGGCATCACCGAGGCACAGGCGTTGCTGGCCCGCACCGACGAGTTGGTCTCCACCGCCGGTGATCGACTGCGCCGGCTCAACGAGGTCTCCTTCGATCCGTCGAAGGAGATCGAGCGCACCCGGTTCGCGGTGCGCGACGCCCAACGGCTGGCGATGGTGGGCCGGGCGGTGCCCGAGCCCCGGCACGCCGAGCGGCTGGACGGCGCGGTGGAACGGCTGGACACGGCGGTGGCCGCGCTGGAGCGGGGTGGGCGCAACCCGGACTACTGGCGGTTCCTGATGGAGACGAAAGCCGTGCGGGACATCGCCGGCGCCGTGGTGGAGGACATCCGGGGCGGCGGTCGCTGACCCGGTCCCGTCCCGGCGGGCCCGTCTCGCGTCGACCCCGCCCCGGGGCGCCGGGGCGGGGCTTATCCTGCTCGCATGCCACGCTACGAGTACCGCTGCCGATCCTGCGGGGACCGCTTCGAGGTGTCCCGGCCGATGTCCGAGGCGGGGGCGCCCGCGGTGTGCCCGGTGGGGCACGGGGACACCGTCAAGCTGCTGTCCACCGTCGCGGTGGGTGGTCGGGCCGGCTCGACC
>NZ_VKHT01000987.1 GCF_014141535.1 Streptomyces alkaliphilus
ACCCCACCGGGTGCCCCGGCACCGGCAGCGCGATCCGCAACCCCCGGGTACCCAGCGCCCGCAGCCGCCCCAGGGCGAGAGCCAGGCCCACCGGACCGTCCTCCCCGGGCAACCCGGTCACCCGGTGCGCGTCGTCGCCCTCCGTCACCTCGCGCAACGCCTCGTCCGGCGACACGGTTCCCGCCAACCACGCGTTGCCCCAGGCGGCCAGTCGCCCGGACCTCGGTTCCTCCACCATGCCCCCACCTTAGGAACACCCGGGGGCCACCGCGCCCCACCAGGGGCCCCGTGCCCCGCCGATCGGGATCCTGCCGCCCCGCGTCCTTCCCGGGTGGCGTAGCGTTGTCCCCGGGCTGGTGCACCACCACACGCAACGGCAAGGCAAGGGGAGAAACCGCGCGCATGAGCGATGTACTGGAGCTGGTGGACGTATCCGTGGTCCGCGACGGACGCGCTCTGGTGGACCGGGTCTCCTGGTCGGTCGCCGAGGGTGAGCGCTGGGTCATCCTCGGACCCAACGGGGCGGGCAAGACGACCCTGTTGAACATCGCCTCCAGCTATCTCTTCCCCACCACGGGCACCGCCCAGATCCTGGGCGAGAAGCTCGGTGGTGTCGATGTCTTCGAGCTGCGCCCGCGCATCGGCATGGCGGGCAGCGCACTCGCCGAACGCCTGCCGCGTTCCCAGACCGTTCTCCAGACGGTCCTGACCGCCGCCTACGGCATGACCGCCGGTTGGCAGGAGGACTACGAGGAGGTGGACGAGGCCCGGGCCCGCGCCTTCCTGGACCGACTGGGCATGAGCGAGCACCTCGACCGCCGCTTCGGCACCCTTTCCGAGGGTGAGCGAAAGCGCACCCAGATCGCCCGCGCCCTGATGACCGACCCCGAACTCCTGCTCCTCGACGAGCCCGCGGCCGGGCTCGACCTCGGTGGCCGGGAGGACCTGGTGCGTCGCCTCGGTCGGCTGGCCGGCGACCCCTACGCCCCCTCGATGATCATGGTCACCCACCACGTCGAGGAGATCGCACCGGGCTTCACCCACGTGTTGCTCATCCGCCGGGGCAAGGTGCTCGAGGCGGGCCCCATTCCGGATGTGCTCACCTCCGCCAACCTCTCCCGTTGCTTCGGCCTCCCCCTGGTCGTCGAGAGGGCGGGGGACCGCTGGACCGCCCGGGGGCTCCCCCTGACCTGACCGCGGACCCCGCCGTACCGGGGCACGCGGTGCGACGACGGGCACGACGCGGCACCCCGGGACCGGCCCGTCGTGTCCGGTTCCGACCCCCGCCATCTGTTCCCGGCGTGTTCCGGGACCTACGATGGGTGATGTGGACTTCTGGGTGTGGTGGCTGATCGCCGCCGGAGCGTTCGCGATCCCGTTGATACAGACGGCGATGCCGGAGTTCGGCATGCTCTCGGTGGGAGCGGTGGCGGGCGCGATCACGGCAGGCGTCACCGACAGCCTGCCCCTGCAGGTCGTGGTCTTCGCCGTCGTCTCCACCGCGCTCATCATCGTGGTCCGCCCCATCGCCAAGCGCTCCCGAGCCCAACTTCCCGGCGTCAGCACCGGTGTGGACGCCCTGTTGGGACAATCCGCCGTGGTCGTGGAGCGGGTGGACGGCAACCGGGGACAGGTCAAGCTCGCCGGGGAGGTCTGGTCGGCCCGCTCCCTGGACACCGGCGAGGTTTTCGAACCCGGTTCCCGGGTCAGTGTGGTGGAGATCGACGGCGCGACCGCCGTCGTGATGTGATGGGCGCCCGTCGAAGCTCCAACGAGCCCCACATCCGGGGAAGTTGACACGGGCGAGGGGACGCTCTCCTCCCGACCACCAACACTTCCCCCAC
>NZ_VKHT01000988.1 GCF_014141535.1 Streptomyces alkaliphilus
CCCCGGCGGGGTCGGCGGGCGTCCCCCGACCGGCTTCCCGGGCCGGAGGGACGGGCAGGACGTGCAACCGGGTCTCGCGCGGAGGGATCGTCACCGCAGCAGTTTCACCGGTAGGGGCGCGAAAGCCCAAACCGGCTCGGTGTCGGCGGGTCCGCGCCTCCTCGAAACGCTCCCGTACGCCCCCCGGGCGCCCCCGAGAGGAGGAGTGGACGGAACGAACGCGGGCGCACGCCTGCGCCCGTCGGCGCGTGTGCGCGCCGACGGGCCGCCCCGGCAGCCCGCGGGGGGCACGGGGCCGGAGCGATCGCGTGGCGGTGTCGGTGTCGGTGGCGGTGGCGGTGGCGGGGTCACAGCAGCGGGGTGAGGAAGCGCCGCAACCGCTCCTCGTACCCCTCGGGGTCCACGTTCCACCCCGCGGCGTGGCCGGCGCCGGGCACGGTGTGCTCCACCACACTCTCCGGTGCGCGGGCCACCAGATCGCGGGCGGCCGAGCGCGATGCCACGCGGTCCTCGGAGCCCTGCACGACGAGCACCGGCAGCGGGCGCCCGTCGGGACGGCTCGGCGGCTCGGTGGGGCGCGGGGCGGGCAACCCGATGCCACCGCGTGCCGCCCCCCTCGCCAGGCGCACCAGCGGCCGGGGAACGCCCCTCTCCCCCGCCAACGCGCGCAGTGCCGCGGGCCAGTACAGCAGCGGGGAGTCCAGCACCAGACCGGTGATCCGATCGCGCAGCGCGGACTCCGCCGCCGTGCGCAGCGCCATGTCCGCGGAGGCGGACCAGCCGATCAGCACCACCCGACGGGCTCCGTAGCGCGCGGCGTGCCGCAGCGCGGCGTCGGCGTCGCGCCACTCCGCGGTGCCGAGGCGGTCGATCCCACCCGGCGCCGGGGGTGCCCCGGGGTCGCCGCGCAGGGTGGGCACCAGCGTGGGGAGGTGGTGACGATGGAGGAACGGCAGCAGGTTCAGCACCTGCTCCCGACCGGCACCGGGGGCGTGCAGGGCGATCACCCACAGGTCACGGTCGCCGGGAACGAACCAGGTGGGCAGGGTGCCCAACTCCGCGGGTATCTCCAGGGCGGCGTGCGGCAGCCCCAACGCGGTGCGCGGGTTCCCGGCGTGGACGGCGGGGGTCAGGCGCACCCTGGTGCCGGGAAACCGGCTCCATCGGCCGGCGGGTTCGAGGACTGCGCCGCTCCCCGGATCGGCCTCCAGCCGACGGGTGACGGTGATCGCGCCGGAACCCCCCGCCGCCTCCGACCGCACCACGTCCCCGACGGTTCCCAGTAGACGCCCCGCCCCACGGGTGCCGCCGGCGGCGACCAGGCCGTAGCGGCCCGGCAGATCGGGTCCGGCGCCCGGTCCGCCGGCGGCCGGGCCCACGAGCGTGACGGTCCCCCTCTCCGGGGCCATGGAGACGATCACCGCCTCCGGCCCGCCGAACCCGACCGGTGGCCCGCCGCTTCGCAGCGCGGTCCTGGCGGCCCGCCGGCCGACGGCTACGGCCGTCGCTCCGGCTCCCAACAGTGCGGTGGCGGCCACGGCCGCCGTTGTACGCCGACGCATGTCCCCCAGCCTGCCCGGGATGGAACAGTTGTGCACCCCGTGAACAGCACCGGGGTGACGCGGCGCCGGACCGGCCGGACGTCAGGCACGGCCCCCCGGTTGACCGTAGTCGCGCAATCGTTCGATCACCCGATCGATCTCGGCGTCCGACAACAGTGCCGGCACACGGCCCGGCACCGAGGAGGCCGCGAGCCACACGCGACACAACCACTCCAGCCGGGCGGTGCGCTCCAGGGCCCTCTCCAACGCCCGCACGACGTCGTCCCCCTCTCCGGCTC
>NZ_VKHT01000989.1 GCF_014141535.1 Streptomyces alkaliphilus
GAGCACCACCGTGCCGTCGGGCGGGGTGAGCAGGGCGACCAGTTCGGTGACGCCCTGCATCACGTCACCCACCGGGAGGGTCCGTTCCTCCGGCACCGGGACGCCCCACCGCTCCCGGGAGAAGGCGTCCAGGGCCCGGGCGTATCCGAGGTGGTCCGCGGGATATCCCAGGTCCCCCCGGTCGATCGCCTCGCGCAGGGCCCGGGCGACCGGTTCCGGGGTGGGCACGTCGGCCTCCGCCACCCACAGCGGCAGTACATCGGCGGGATGGCAGCGCCACTTGGCCGAGGTGCGTCGGCGCAGTTCCCTCTCCTCGGGCACGAGCAAGGGGCCCGCGGGGGCCGCGGCCTCGGCTTCCGCCACCGCCCGGGCGACGGCGTCCGAGCCGGGACGCGGCGGGGATATCCCCGCCGGGGTGGCGGCTCGTCCGGGTGCGGGAGCGGAGTGGTCCGGTGGCACGGGGGTTCTCCTCTGGTGGCCGGGGAACGACGGGCGCCGGGGGAACGGCCGTCGCCTCAATCCTCCGGTAGTTCCACCGGCGCCAGCTCGTCGAACACGTCCCCGGGACCGGGATTGGCCGGATCACAGGCGCCGCCGAAGTGGCGCATGACCCCCCAGACCGCGTTCAGGGCCGTCTGTACGGCGCCCTCGGCCCACCCGGCGGTCCAGGAGATGTCGTCGCCGGCGAGGAAGAGACCGCGCCGGTCGGCGGGCAGACGATCCTGCACGAAGTGGGTGAACAGGCGTCGCTGGTAGCGGTAGTGACCCGGCAGGTTGGCCTTGAACGCCCCCATGAACCAGGGCTCGTTCTCCCAGGAGACGGTGACCGGGTTACCGATGATGTGTCGCCGGATGTCGACATGCGGATAGATCTCCCGCAGGGACTTGAGCATCACCTCCATCCGCTCCCGGGCGCTCAGCGGCAACCACTTGAGGCTGTCGTCGCACCACGTGTACGACAGACAGATGACGGCGGGGCGATCCGGGCCGTCGTCCAGCAGGTAGGTGCCCCGGGTCATCCGATCGGTGAGGGTCATGCTCATGGCGTCCCGACCGGTGCGCTCGTCACGGTCCAACCAGAAGGGCCGGTCCACCGGCACGAACAGCTTGGAGGACTCCATGTAATGGGTGCGCTCGACCGCCGTCCAGTGGTCGATGGGCAGCAGGTCGTCGTCGCAGTCGATGCGCGAGAGCAACAGCCAGGACTGGGCGGTGAAGATCGCCGACCGGTAGGTGCGCACGTCCCCGTCGGCATCGGTGACGGTGATCCGGTTGCCCGCCGTACGGTGCAGGCGGGTCACCGCGGGGCGGGTACGGCCCCCGTGCAGGGAACTCAGCGAGGTGCCGCGCGGCCAGTGCACCAGCTTCTGCGGCTCGTCCTCCCACAGTCGCAGGGGCAGCTGCCGACTGCCCCCGACGATGAGGCGGTGGTCGTCGTCGGCGCCGGTGTAGACGACCCGCAGGATCTCCAGGATGGAATTGGGGAAATCGGTGTCCCAACCCCCGGTGCCGAACCCGACCTGGCCGAAGATCTCCCGGTCACGGAAGGAGGAGAAGGCCGGGGAGTCGCAGAGGAAGCCGTAGAAGGTCCGGTTGTCCAGGCGCTCCACCAGCCGGGCCCAGATCTCCCGGATGCGCGGCACATCGCGTTCCCGGATGGCGCGCTGCATCACACCGAACCCGGCCCCTTCCTCCAGCGCGGTGTTCCACGCCTCCATGACCCGGTGGTAGACCGGGGGGAGGTCCTCCAGGGTGCGGGCGTAGTGGGTCTCCCCCTTGAGGTCGACGACGGTGGAGGGGGTGCCGGGCGCCAACGGGTTGGGGAAGGGACGGGACTCC
>NZ_VKHT01000099.1 GCF_014141535.1 Streptomyces alkaliphilus
GCCCGATCGCGACCCGCCCCCGGAGCCCCGACCCGAACGCGCCGATGGCCCGTCCGCGCCGGAGGGCGCGGACGGGCCATCGACCCCGACGCGGTGCGCGTCGGCGGACCCCGATCGGGGCGAACGGGGGGAGCGGCACGGCTTCGGGAAGGGCTCCCGCACCGTCGCACCGTTTCCCCGGACCCGTGAAAGCTCACGGGAGCGTCCGGCCGTCGGTCACTCCGGGGCGGGCAGCTCCCCGGTGGCGATCGCCTTCGCGTACCAGCGGGCGCTGGTCTTCGGCGTGCGCTGGAGGGTGTCGAAGTCCACGTGCACCATGCCGAACCGCTTGCTGTATCCGTAGGCCCACTCGAAGTTGTCCAGCAGCGACCACAGGAAGTAGCCGCGGACATCCGCGCCCTGCTCCATCGCCGCGTGCACGGCCGCGATGTGGTCGTGCAGGTACTCGACGCGGTCGGGGTCGTGGACCGCGCCCGTGGCGTCCGGCTTGTCGTCGAACGCGGCGCCGTTCTCGGTGATGTACAGCGGCACGCCCGGCGCCTCGCGGTGGAAGCGCAGCAGCAGCTCGGTCAGACCGGTGGCGTCGATCGGCCACCCCATCTCGGTCTTCTTGCCGGGCTGCTCGAGGAACTCCACGTCCTCGGAGCCGACCCACGGGGAGTGCGAGGAGACGCCGTGACCGTCGTTCTTCGAGTTGGCCGAGCCGGGCTCGGAGGCGGAGACCAGGACCGGGTTGTAGTAGTTGATGCCGATGAAGTCCAGCGGCTGGTTGATGGTGGCCTCGTCGCCGTCGCGCACGAAGGACCAGTCGCTGACCCGGGCGGTGTCCCGGCGCAGGTCCTCGGGGTACGCGCCCTCCAGCAGCGGACCGGTGAAGATCCGGTTCTGCAGGGCGTCGATGCGGCGGGCCGCGTCGAGGTCGGCCTCCGAGTCGCTCGCGGAGCGCACCACCGCCGGGTTGAGGGTGATGGAGCACTGGGCGTCGCGCGGCAGGACCCCGCGCAGCGCCTGCACCGCCAGGCCGTGACCGAGGTTGAGGTGGTGTGCGGCGCGCAGCACGGACTCCGGCTCGGTGCGCCCCGGAGCGTGCACGCCGGAGCCGTAGCCCAGGTACGCGCTGCACCACGGCTCGTTGAGGGTGGTCCACATGCCCACCCGGTCGCCCAGCGCCTCCCCGGCCAGGCGGGCGTACTCGGCGAACCGCTCGGCGGTCTCCCGGACGGGCCAGCCGCCGGCGTCCTCGAGCTCCTGGGGCAGGTCCCAGTGGTAGAGGGTCGCCACGGGGGTGATGCCGCGCTCCAGCAGACCGTCGACCAGGCGCCGGTAGAAGTCCAGGCCGGCCTGGACGGCGGGGCCGCGACCGGTGGGCTGGACCCGGGTCCACGCGATCGAGAAGCGGTAGGCGCGCAGGCCCAGCTCGCTCATCAGATCGATGTCCTCCTGCCACCGGTGGTAGTGGTCGCAGGCGACGTCACCGGTGTCGCCGGCGAGCACCCTGCCGGGGGTGTGGCTGAAGGTGTCCCAGATGGAGGGGGTCCGCCCGCCCTCCCGCGCGCCGCCCTCGATCTGGTACGAGGCGGTCGCCGATCCCCACAGGAAGTCGGAGGGGAAGGTGATTCGGTTGCTCTGTGTCATGGAAGCGCTCCCATGCGTCGTGTGCGGAGGGTGTGGTGGTGCGGGTTGGTGCACGGGATTCGCCCCGGCCCGGCCGGTCCCCCTCCGGTCGGACGCGCGGCTCGTGCGGGCGGGCCGGCGGGACCCCGGTCCGGGCTCCCGACACGTGCGTGCCGGGAGCCCCTGTACCGGAACCGGGAGGCCGGGAGCGGGGGCCGGTCGTCCGCCGGCCCCTCGCTCAGCCCTTGATCGCGCCGTGCATGATGCCGCCCACGATCTGCTTGCCGAAGATGGCGAAGACGATCAGCAGGGGCAACGTGCCCAGCAGGGCGCCCGCCATGATCACGCCCTGGTCCGGCACGTAGCCGCGTCCCAGGCCGGTGAGGGCCACCTGAACCGTGGGGTTCTGCTGGGTCAGCACGATGATCGGCCAGAAGAACTCGTTCCAGGCCATCACGAAGGTCAGCATCGCCAGCACCGCCATCGCGGGGCGGGCGACCGGGAAGACCACGTGCCAGATCACCCGCAGGCTGTGCGCGCCGTCCACCCGGGCGGCCTCGATCAGCTCGGTGGGCAGGGCCTGCACCAGGTACTGCCGCATGAAGAACACGCCGAAGGCGCTCACCATCATCGGCAGGATGACCGCCTGGAGCTGGTTGGTCCAGCCCAGTTCGGCGACCGCCATGAACAGCGGCACCACGCTCAGCTGCGGCGGCACCATCATGGTGCCGATCACCAGCATGAGCAGGATGTTCTTCGCCCGGAACTGCAGCTTGGCGAAGGCGAAACCGGCCAGCGTGGCGAACAGCACCGTGCTGAGCGTGATGGCGCCCGCGACGAAGACCGTGTTGAGCAGCGCCAGACCCATGTTGGCGGTGTTCCACGCCTCGTCCAGATTCTCCGCCAACCGGTCGTTGAACCAGAACGGCGGAGGGGTCTGGGCCAGCCGGGTGCTGGAGGAGGACGCGGCGAAGATGGTCCACACCAGCGGGAACAACGACCCGAAGGTGAAGATCCCCAGGATCAGGTAGGTCAGCCAACCGGCGTGCATCTGGCGGCCGGCACCGCCCGCCCGGGCCCGTTTCCGGCGACGCGGGGAGCCCCCGCCGGGGACATCCGGTTGGGCGGCCGGGGCGGACCCCGGCGGCCGGGTGGCCGTCTCGGAGGAAATGCTCATGGCTCACGCCCCCTTGCTGCCGGTCGATCGACCGATCAACCGGGCGAAGAGCCAGTAGATCAATCCGATGATGATCAGGAGCAGGAACATCGTCCAGGCGATCGCCGAGGCACGCCCGAGATTGAAGTTGCTCCAGCCCATTTGGTACATGTACAGGCCCAGCGTCTGGTACTGGTTGTGCGCGCCACCGCTGGGGGTGCCACCGAACAGCAGCGGTTCACCGAACAACTGGGTCGCCCCGATGGTGGAGACCACGACCGTGAACAGGATGGTCGGTCGCAGCGCCGGGATGGTGACGTGGATGAACTGCTTCCACCGGGAGGCCCCGTCGATCGAGGCGGACTCGTAGAGATCCTTGGGCACGGCCTGCATCGCGGCCAGGTAGATCAGGGTGTTGTACCCCGTCCACCGCCAGATCACGATGGTGGAGACCGCGATCTTGGAGGTCCAGGAACCGGCCTCCCACTCGATGGTGTCGATACCGACCAGGCCGAGACCCCAGTTGATCATGCCGTAGTCGCGACCGTAGAGCATCGCGAACACCAGCGTCGCCGCCGCCACCGAGGTGGCGTACGGCGCCAGCATGGCCACCCGGAACATCATGCTGTTGCGCAGCTTGTAGTTCAGCAGGTGGGCCAGGCCCAGGGCCATCAGCAGCTGCGGGACGGTGGAGATGACCCCGATGATGAAGGTGTTCCACAACGAGTTCCAGAAGAACTCGTCGCTCATCAGCCGGGTGAAGTTGTAGAACCCCACCCACTCCATGTCCGTCGGCGCGTGCAGCGAGACGCGGTGCAGCGACGCCCAGCCGGTGAACAACAGGGGGAAGAGCCCGAAGGCGGCGAAGAACAGGAAGAACGGCGCGACGAAGCCGTAGGGGCTGAACTTGGTGTCCAGCCGATAGCGCAGCGACCGGCGGCGGAGCTTCTTCTCCTCCGCCGTCAGCGGGGGTTCACCGCCGCGCTGCGGGCGCGGCACGGTGCTGTTCCGTTGTCATGGATGACTTTCCGGCTCGGGATCAGTCCGCGATGGCGTTCTCGATGGACCGGACGGTGGACGCCCAGGCCTCATCGGGGTCGGTGCCCTGCTCCACCTGGACCACGCCCCTGGAGAGGCTCTCCTGGATGACCTGGTCGCGCGGCCCGACGATCAGGGTCGGGATGTCGGCCGCGGCGGCGGACAGCAGCTCCCCGATCGGCGCGTCGTCGAAGTACTCGTGGGTCGCGTCCCGCACGACCTCCATCTGCTGGGCCTCGGCCGAGCTCGGGAAGCTGGCCCGCCGCTCGAAGAGCTTGGCCTGCTGCTCCGGCGCGGTCAACCAGGTGATCAGCTTGATGGCCTCCTCCTTGTTCTGGGAGGCCTCGGTCACCCCGAGGAAGGAACCGCCCCAGTTGGCCGGGCGCGGCGCGGGGGCCACGTCCCAGGCGCCCTCGCCCTCACCGCCGGACTTGTCCTGGATGTAGCCGAGCATCCAGGCCGGGCAGGAGAGGGTGGCGAAGTCACCGTTGGCCATGCCGTTGTCCCACTCGGTGACGAACAGCTCGTGGCGGCCGGTCAGCTCCTCCTCGGCGGCCTGGACGGCCATGCTCCACGCCGTCTGCACGGCCTCGCTCTCCTGGTAGACCGGCTCACCGGCCTCGTTGTAGAACCGCTCGGGGTAGCTGTTCACGATGGCGTTGAACATGCTCGAGCCGGAGTCGACCCAGCTGGCGTTCCCGTCGAAGTTGTCGCGGAACTCCTTGCCGGCGTCGATGTAGGCCTGCCAGTCGCCCTCCCACAGCGCGCCGACCTCATTGCGGTCGGTCGGCAGACCGGCCTGCTCGAACAGGTCGGTGCGGTAGCAGATGCTCATCGGGCCGATGTCGGTGCCCAGCCCCACCACGCGGCCGTCGGCGCCGGTGGCCTGGTCCACCTTCCACGGGATGAAGTGGTCGAGGTCCACGCCCTCGGCGTCGCTCAGGTCCACGAAGTACTGGCCGAGCTCGTTGGCGGCCTCGCTGATGTTGGCGACCTCGATGGCCTGGATGTCCATCAGGCCGCTGCCGGTGGGCAGGCGGGTCACCAGCGCGGAGAAGTAGTCCTGGTTGCGCTGGGTGGAGGTCTGCTCGATGGTGACGTGCGGGTTGGCCTCCATGTACTCGTCGTACAGGCCGGCCTCCTCCAGACCGAACTGGCCGAAGACGCCGATCGACAGGGTGACCGGGTCCTGACCGCCGTCGGCGTTGTCGCCGCCGCCACCGGTGCCGTTGTCGTCGTCATTACCGTTGCCACCGCAGGCGGCCAGCAGGCCGATCCCGAGGGTCACGGCGAGGCAGGTCCGGAGGGTCCTACCGGTGGTGCCGCGGGTGCCGAGCGGCGTTCTGGCGGTGTTGCGCATGTGGTCGTCCTCCTGGCGCACTGACGTTGCCTCTCCCGGTCGCTCTGCGGCGCGTGGGGGTGAACGGACCCGGGGCTCGGAACGTATGGGTTGTGTAGGGTTTCAGCTGGATGGGAGCGCTCCCAAACTTGATGAAGTGAAGAGTTCCCGGTCTGGGGGCGAGTGTCAAGGCATCCGGCTGGACGGAGTTGATTCCGTGATGTAGTTGGATCCCGGGGCGACAACAGGAGGAATCCGATGGCAGTCGGAAGACGAGGATTGGGAAGAGATGGAAGACCGACACTGGAACAGGTGGCGGCCCGCGCGGGAGTGGGGCGCGGAACCGTCTCCCGGGTGATCAACGGATCACCCCGGGTCAGCGACCGCACCCGCGCCGCCGTCGAGGCGGCCATCGCCGACCTCGGCTACGTGCCGCACCGAGCGGCCCGCGCGCTCGCCGCCAACCGCACCGACGCCATCGCGCTGGTGGTGCCCGAGCCGGAGGCCAGGCTCTTCGCGGAGCCCTACTTCTCCGCGATCATCCGCGGGGTGAGCGCCGAACTGGCCGATACCGACTACCAGCTGCTGCTCACCCTCAGCCGCACCCCCAAGGAACGGCAGCGCTTCGCCCAGTACGCGGCGGGCAACCGGGTGGACGGCGTGCTGCTGGTCTCCGTGCACGGCGAGGACCCGCTGCCGGAGCTGCTCGGACAACTCGGCATCCCCGCCGTGATGAACGGCCGCCGGTCCGCCGACGAGCCCTTCCCGCACGTGGACTGCGACAACGTCGCCGGCGCCCAGCTCGCCGTCGAGCACCTGTTGGGACGGGGGCGCCGGGTCGTGGCCACCATCACCGGCCCGCTCGACATGTACGCCGCGTGGTGCCGCCTGGCCGGTTACCGCGAGGCCCTGGAGGCCGCCGGTCACGAGGACGACGACTCCCTGGTGTGGCGCGGCGACTTCACCGAGGAGAGCGGCTACCACGGGATGCGGGAGCTGCTGGAACGCCGCCCGGACATCGACGCGGTCTTCTGCGCCTCCGACCTCATGGCGGCCGGTGCCCGCCGCGCGCTGCGCGAGGCCGGGCGCACGGTCCCCGGGGACGTGGCCCTGGTCGGCTTCGACGACTCGGCCATAGCCCGGCACATGGATCCGCCGCTCACCAGCGTCCGTCAGCCCATCGAGGGCATGGGGCGCGCCATGGCCCGCGCGCTGCTGGCCGAGATCGACGAGGGGATGCCGATCCACCGGCACCAGGTGCTGCCCACCGAACTGGTGCGGCGCGGCTCCTCCTGACGAGGCCCCGGGACCTTCGACGGTACTCCGCGAGCACCCCCGAGGACCTCGCCGTCCCACCGGTCGTCACCGGTCGACCGTTCGCCCGCCGACGAACCGCCCCTCCGGCCGCGCTCCCGCCGCGCGGCACGGGCGGCACGGTCGACCCGACGCCCCCACCCCGCCACAGGGGTAACCGGGCGGTGGTATCGACGGACCCGGGACGCCGCGTTCCCGCACGCGATGCCCCGGGTCCGTCGATACGGGCCGCTCACATCCGGCCGCGTCCGGAAGCGCTCCGGGGTGCGGCCGGGTCCTTCGGCGCGCCCCGGCCCGGCCGGGCCGGGCCCTCCGGGGGCCGTGGAGAGGCCCCGTGGCACGCCTCGGCCCGTCCGGGGGCGCCGGTGCCGTGGTCGGGCGCCGTGGTCGTCGCCCGATCGGCGCGGGGGCCCGGGCGACCGGTACGGTCCGCCACCCCGTCCGGTGCCGCCGGGATCCGCCCCGGATACCTCCCGGAGTACCCGATGCTCCACTACGCGAAAAATCCTCGATAACCATCACGCGCGACGCCTTCGGTTCGATCTTCGAAAAGGGTTCACGGCACCCGCTCGGAGCGGTCTCCTTTGCGTCGTTCCGACGGTCTCGGCTGTCCGCTTGCGTGAGTTTTTCTCGGTTTGCGAGGGACTCCGCCCATGCCTCGGCGCACACGCGCGGTTTCAAGAAGTGAACACACGGCGCACGGGTGACCCCCGCACGCCTTCGGTTCCGGATCGCATCGTCACCGCCCGTGTCGCGCCGGTGGCGAGTTTCCCGATTCACGCCCCGTGGCCGACCGGTAGCCGTTTGGGTACGGATTTGGATATCGATCATGGGCCACGGGACCACCGAACCCCCGGGCCCCACCTCGGCCGCGCCCTCTCACCGGCCGCATACGGGATCCGGCCGCCCCGCGCACGTGAGGAGGGGTCCCGCTCCTGTCACGGGGCGGGCGCGGGACCGCCTCTGCCCACGGCTCGCCCGTGATGGCTTCGGCGGAGCGACTTCACCGGGTCGATCAGAGGGCGTAGGGGTCTTCGCCGAGGGCGTCGGCCACGCGATCCAGCGACTCCCGAAGAGCCGGGGGAGCGCCCGGCATGGTTCTTCCCCGCCGGATGGTGGCCTCCAGGACGCTCAGGGTGATGGTGGAGGCCGTCTCCCCGGTCTCGGGGGCGAGGAAGTTCGCGACGCCCTCCGCCTCGCGCCACGCGCCCAAGTCGAGGAAGCAGGCAAGCAGTCGAACGGCGGCGACGTTCCGGTAGCCCACCGGTTCACCGCTCGGTGCGTGGGTGGCGCGTTGCAGAAGGGGAACGGCTTTCTCCCACCGTCCCGATTCCTGTAGGGACCGTCCCTCCTGTCGGTCGAGTTCGTCCTCCGAGATCCACCACGACCATGGCGGGGCCGCGTCCGGGGGATCGTCCTGCAGCAGTGAGCGAGCCCGTCGAAAGCTTCGGGCGGCCTCCTCGTGGCGCCCTGTCCCGGCCAGGCCCTGGCCCTCCCGGGCCCGGAAGATCGCCTCCACCCGTGGGGACAGTGGACGGGACTCCAACACGGAACGGGCGATCGCCAGTTCCTCCCGGTGGCGTCCCACCCACCCGGCGACCATGCCCATGTTCTGGAGGATGAGGAGTTCGATCGAACCGTCTCCCGCCAGTCGCGAAAGGAACAACGCCTCCTGTTGAAGCGACGGGCGGCGGGGAGGTTCTCCGCGTTGAACAGGGCCCATCCCGCGATCTCCGCCAACTCGGCTGCGGCAGAGTGGATATCCCGCTCGTATCGCGCTTCGTAGTCGCCATCCCCGAGGCGTCGATGGACCGCTTTGAAGGCGCGGGTGGCCATGTCCGCGATGGGGAGGCCGTTGAGTTCGTTGTCCAGGAGGATCAACCGACGCGAGGTCTCCCGGATCGCGCGGACGTAATCGTCGCCGGCGGGAGCGCCGTCCGCTGCCGACAGGCGTGGCAGGGGCAGGGAGGCTACTCGGGGATTCGTCTCCGACGCGCTCCCCACTTCCCATGGACGAGGCGCCGGCCGCAGCATGTGGCCGGGAATGCGCAGGGCGTCGGCGATCTGCTCGATCTTCGACAGTGTCGAGATCGTCCCTTCTCCGCGTGCCAGTTGGCAGACGCGGGAGGACTTGATGTCGCAGGCCTCCGCGATCTGGTTGAAGCTGATACCCGCCCACTTGCGGAGGAGGGAGAACAGCCTCCCGAAGTCCTGTGCCGCGATGGCTTCTCGTACGTCATCCCGTTTCAACAGGTGTGGAGGGACGGCGGTTGATGCTCTCATGTCACTTCCCTCGAGATCATCGCGCTTCACCCATTCGGTTCACCCACCATGGGTGACCCACGGTGGGGTAACGATCGGAATTCCGGTACGGCATCCTCGTCATCATGATTACTCTTAGTGGCGAAAAGGATACGCTTTTTCTGGCGGTTCCGGGGACGGTCGTTCATGACGTCCGCCGGGGGCGGGTGGGATCGTCATGGGGCAGGTG
>NZ_VKHT01000990.1 GCF_014141535.1 Streptomyces alkaliphilus
GCCAGGAGGTGCCCGAGGCCCCCGTGCCCACGGCGACCCCGACTCGTCTAGGGTCTGCGTTCATGACGGGACAGACGGGTCTGCCGACCGCGCCGGGGGCCTCGGGCACCTCCTGGCCCAGCAACGAACTGGAAGAGGTGTTGGCCGCCTCGGTCGGCGTGCCGGACGCGGGGGCGCGCCTGCTGGCGACGATCGGCCGCAGTTCCCTGTGGGTGCCGCTCCCCGAGGGCGGCGGCCCCGCCAGTCCGCACCTGGACCTGCCCACCCTGGAGATCGACGGTGGCGTCTACGTGCCGGTCTTCAGCTCCGCCGAGCAGTTCATGATGGGCGCCGGCTCCCACCTCTCCTTCGCGGTGGCCCCGGCGATCGAGTTCGCCCGGGGCCTGCCGCCGCAGGCCGGCATCGTGATCAACCCCGGCGGCACCGTCGGCGCGCCCCTGCCGCCGGCCGCGGTGGCCGAGCTGTGTCGGGAGACCCCCGGGGAGCGGGTGCCGGGCCGGCCCAGCGGGGCCCGGATGCGGCTCTTCGAGCCGGACTGGAAGGAGGAGCCGGTCGACTTCCTCGCGGCGGCGGCCGGTGAACTGTCCGAGATCCCGGCGGTGCGCACCGCCCGACGCGGCCTGGCCAGCGCCGAGGGCGGCCCGCCCTCGCTGTGCCTGGGTGTGGAACTGGAACCGACGGTGCTCGGCGGACCGCAGGGGCCGGTCCCGCCGGAGATCGCCTCGGCCGTGGGAGACGCGCTGGGGGCCGCGCTGACCCGGGTGCCGGTCCGCTGGCCGGTGCAGTTGCTGCTCATGGACGCGGCGGATGACCCGTTGGTGCACTGGATGCGGCAGTGCGTGACCCCGTTCTGGTGGCGCGGCGCCTGATCCGCGGCCCGCGCTCCGGCCCACGCGTTCCCGCCCCGTTCCCGGTCCGGTTCGTCCGGCCCCGGGCGGGGCGTCCGGTTCGCCCCCGGTGCCGGCCCCGTGCGGGCGGTGCCGGAGAATGCCCCGGTGAACCCCCTGACCCCCGACCTCCAGCACTGGCTCGACCTCGCCGGCATCGCCGTCTTCGCGATCTCCGGGGCGCTGCTGGCGGTGCGCAAGAACTTCGACGTCTTCGGCATGGCGGTTCTCGCCTTCGCCACCGGCCTGGGCGGCGGCCTCTTCCGCGACCTGGTGATCGGAGCGGTGCCCCCGGCCGCCTTCACGGACATGGGGTACTTCCTCACCCCGCTGGTGGTCACGGTGCTGGTGATCTTCCTGCACCCGCAGGTGGAGCGGATCAACCGCGCGGTGCTGGTCTTCGACGCCGCCGGCCTCGGGTTCTTCTGTGTGGTGGGGACCATCAAGGCGCACGAGTACGGGTTGGGGACGGTCGCGGCGGCCTCGCTGGGGCTGGCCACCGCCGCCGGCGGGGGAGTGCTGCGGGACGTGCTGGCCAACGAGGTGCCCGCGCTGCTGCGCTGGGACCGGGAGATCTACGCCGTGCCGGCGATCGTCGGCGCCTCCTCGGTGGCGCTGCTGCTGCGGTACGACGCGCTGAACAACGTGACCATGACGGTCTCGGTGCTGGTGCCCTTCGTGCTGCGGTTGCTGGCGCTGCGGTACAACTGGCGGGCGCCGCGCGCCTGGCACCGGCGCAGCGCGGCGACCGAGGACGGGGCCGGGGCGGCGTGAGAGGCGCCGGCCGGGGTGATGGGGGATGAGGAACGGGAGGTCCCCTCTCCCGCATTCGACTGAGCTACCGCTTAGTAGCAAGAGCCGGTAGGCTGCACCCATGGCCGAGACGACCCGAGCGAGCGACCCCGGTACCGGGACCGCCACGCCCGACGCCCACCCCGCACCCCTCTCC
>NZ_VKHT01000991.1 GCF_014141535.1 Streptomyces alkaliphilus
GATATGTATTAGAGACAGGTCCCCGCCCCTCCCACCGCCCCCGACGCGCTGTTGCCCGGCGGTCCGCCGGCGGACACCCCGGCGGACCGCGCCCTGCGGGTGCGGCTCCGCGCGTTGCGCGAACTCGTCGCGCTCTCCCGTGCCCGGCTGCCCGAGCCGGCCCTGGCCGAGGCGGGGCGCCTGCTCGCCGAGGCCGCCGAACGGGACCGTCTCACCCGCCTGTACACCACCGTCGCCATCGCCGGCGCCACCGGCAGCGGGAAGTCCACCCTGTTCAACACGCTTGCGGGCGGCGGGATCGCCGAGACCGGCGTGCGCCGTCCGATGACCGCCTCCCCCCATTCCTGTGCCTGGGAGGTGGAGCGCGGCGGAGGCCCGTCCCCCGACGCGTTGCTGGACCGGCTGGGTGTCCAGCCGCGCCGGCGCCGCCGGGCGCACCGGGCCGACCCCGCGCTGCGCGGCCTGGTCCTGCTGGACCTTCCGGACCACGACTCCGCGCTGCTCGAACACCGGCGGGAGGCGGACCGGCTGTTGGCCCGGGCGGACGCCGTCATCTGGCTGCTGGACCCGGAGAAGTACGCCGACGCCTTGTTGCACGACCACTACCTGCGGGCCTTCGCCGGCCACGCGGAGGTGAGCCTGGTGGTGCTCAACCAGATCGACCGCCTGCCGACGGAGGCGACCGAGGCGGTCCTCGACGACGTGCGTCGCCTGCTCGACGAGCGCGGCGTGGCGGTCGGCGAGCACGGCGAGCCCGGCGCGGGCGTGCTCGCGGTCTCCGCGCTCACCGGACAGGGGATGGGTGAGCTGCGCCGGGCGCTGGCCGAGTTGGTCGCCTCCCGGGAGGCGCCCGCGCTGCGCCTGGCCGCCGACGCCGACGGCACCACCCGGCGGTTGCGACCGCTGTGCGTCGCGGAGTCCGGGACCACGCCGGTCGGTCTGACCGAGGAGGCGCGGGCGGCGTTCGAGGAACGCCTGGCGGCGGCGGTCGGCGCCCCGGCCGCCGGGGCCGCGGCCGAACGAGGCTGGCTGCGTCGCGCCGAACGGATCTGCGGCACTCCGTGGGGACAACTCGTGACGGCCCTCGCCGAGCGCCGGGCGGCCCGCCGGGGGGAGCCGGTGGCCCTCACCGGAAGGGCGCGCGGCCTGCGTGAACAACCCCCGGTGGTCTCCCGGCCGGCCCTGGAGGAGGCCGTGCGGCGACTGACCGAGGAGGTGACGGCCGACCTGCCCGAGCCGTGGGCGGCGTCGGTGCGCCGGGTGGCCCGACAGGGGGCCTCGGAGGTCCCGCCGGCGCTGGAGGGTCCGCCGGCGGCCCGGGGGAGTTCCGGTCGACGGCGGGTGCCGTGGTCCGGCCGGCAGCCCGGCACGCGGGCCTCCCGGGTGCCCGGCGCCCCGCGTCCCCCGCGCCCGGTGTGGTGGAGCGCGGCGGCGGTGGGGCAGGGGGTCTTCCTCACCCTGCACCTGCTGGGACTGGGCTGGTTGGCGCTCGCGGCGCTGGGCCGGCCGGTGGCCGGCGTGGTGCTGCCCGCCGGGCTCCTGGTGGCGGGGGCGCTGGGGGCGCCCCTGCTGGCGTGGGCCTGTCGGCTGGCGGCGGTCGGTCCGGCCCGGGCCTGGGGGCGGCAGGAGGAGGAGCGGCTGCGGTCGGCGGCGACGGCGGTGGGCCGGGCCCGGGTGCTCGAGCCGGTGGCGGCGGAGTTGGTGCGCTACCGGGAGGTGCGCGAACAGTGGTTCATCGCTTCGGGGGGCGAGCCGCTCACCCCGAGGTGACCGTCCGGGAGCGGGGCTCCGAGGGGTCCGTCGGAGCCCCGCTCCCGGGGGCCGGGGGAGTGT
>NZ_VKHT01000992.1 GCF_014141535.1 Streptomyces alkaliphilus
CCTCGGCCGTGCTCCCGGCGGCCCCCGCCCCGGGTGCCGCCGGGAGCACGGCCGAGGACTTCGGTCGCCGGCTGCTGGCCCTGGCGGCGGAGGCCGAGGCCGCCGGGGTGGACCCGGAGTCGGCGCTGCGGGCCGCCGCCCGGGGATACCGGGACACCCTGCTCGCCGCCGAGGCCGAACGGACCGCCGACGCGGGGTGACCCGCGCGGTCCCCGGCCGGGCCCGCCGGGGGTGTCCGATTAGCCGGATTCGCGGTCGTTTCGGCCGGTCGGCGCGGGTCACCGTCCCGCCGGCACCACCCGCCGCCCCGTGCCGGCACCGGCGTGACGTCCTAGGCTGTGCCCGGACAGGACGGACCAGCAGGGGGCATACGCCATGACGACAGGCCGGCTCGGACAGCAGGCCGCGCCACCGAACAGGGCCTACGCGGGCCAGGTGGTGCGCTTCCCGGACCCGGTGCGGGCCGCCCGGTACCCCGACGGCGTGCGGGTGGACGACGCCGGTTACCCGGATTTCTCCCCCTACGCCCGGGCCGCGGCCGAGATCGCCGACCCGCCGGAGGGCTTCGGCGTGGACGAACTGCGGCTGACCGACTACGTCTCCGCCAACGCCGTGCTGCGCGCCGCCGGCCACGAACTGTGGACCGACCTGCCGGCCGTCGCCACCCCGCACGGCTGGACCTGGCACCACGTGGTGGGCAGCCGGCGTCTGGAACTGATCCCGGCCGAGGTCAAGGCCCTGCTGCGGCACCACGGCGGCATCGCCACCAGCTCGGTGGACCAGCACAAGCGCGGCACCCGGCCGTTGGCGGAGACCCGTCCCGCCCACTTCACCGTGCCGCGATCGGTCGCCGTGCCCGAGGACCGCCTGCGGGCGACCGAGGAGAAGCTCGGCCACCGCCTGCCCGACGCCTACCGCTCCTTCCTGCGGGCCGCCGGGGGCAGCGCCCCGAGCGGGGTCGCGCTCTACGCCGAACTGGGCATCCTGCTCGACCAGCCGTTCTGGACGCTGCGCGACGAACCGGACGTCAACGACCTCGTCTACATGAACAAGTGCCTGCGCGACCACCTGACCAAGGACTACCTCGGGGTGTGCTTCGTGCAGGGCGGCATCCTGACGGTGAAGACGCGCGGCAGCGGCGCCGGGTCGGTGTGGCTGTGCCCGCACGACGACGCCCGCGACCGCGACGGGGTCGGGGTGGAGGAGCGCATGGCGGAGCTGCTGCTGCCGTGCGCGGCGGACTTCGACGAGTTCCTGCTGCGGTTGGCCGGCAATCCGCCGGAGCTGACGACCGTGGCCGATCTGATGGTGGACGGCGGGTTCGCGCGCTCCGTCCCGGTGGAGGGGTGAGGCGCCGATGGTGACCTTCGCGCAGGCCCGCGAGCGGGCCGAGCAGTGGGTGTCCGAGTCCGATCCGCAGGCACCGCACCGCACGGTGGGAATGCGGGAGTTCGACCGGGGCTTCGTCGTCTGGGCGGACACCCCGGCGGGCGCCCCGCCCGCCGGGGGAAGGCTGGTGATCGCCCGGGACAGCGGGGAGACCACGCTGTGGCCGGCGCTGCCGGTGGACGAGGTGATCGCCGCGTGGACGGCCGAGTACGGCGCCACGGGTCCCGCGGCGCCGACGCCCGCCCCGGCCGCCTCGATGGACCTGGAGAAGACCTCGTTCCTGTTGACGCCGCCGCAGTGGTTGCAGGAGGCGGCCGACCGGGCGGGGATCCCCGACCAGCGATCGGAGACGGCGCAGGCCGGGGCGTCGGCGACCGGCGCGGCCACGGGTTCACCCGAACCCACCGGCTCCCCCGCCGGTCCCCCCGCCGGGTTCGGGG
>NZ_VKHT01000993.1 GCF_014141535.1 Streptomyces alkaliphilus
CCCGGAGCGGGAGACCCGGGCCCGGGGGCCGCGCCCGTCACGCCGGGGGACGTCGACCGCACGGGGTCCGCGGCCACGGCCACGGGCGACGCCCACCGGCCCGGGGGCGCCCCCGGCCCCACCGGGGAGGCCGTGCTCGGCGCCCGGGGTCTGGCCGTCGGCTTCCCGCTGCCCGGCCGCCGGGTGGCCCGCGCCGTGGACGGCGTCGACCTCGACCTGCGCCCCGGCGAGATCCTCGCCCTCGCCGGGGAATCCGGCTGCGGCAAGACCACCGTCGCCCGGGCCCTGCTGGGCCTGGAACCCCCCACCGCCGGCGAGGTCCTGCACCGGGGCCGTCCGCTGCCCCGGAGCCGACGCGGCCTGTTGGCCTTCCGCCGCGCCGCCCAGCTGGTCCTCCAGGACCCCACCGGGGCCCTCAACCCCCGCCACACGGTGTACGAGGCGGTCGCCGAGGGCCTGCGGGTGCACGGCATCCGGGACCGGGAACCCGAGCGCGTGGCCGCGGCCCTGGCCCGGGCCGGCCTGCGGCCCCCCGAGCGGTTCTTCCACGCCCGCCCGCACGAACTCTCCGGCGGCCAGCGCCAGCGCGTGGTCATCGCCGGTGCCCTGGTCACCGGGCCCTCGGTGCTGGTAGCCGACGAACCCGTCGCCTCCCTCGACGCCTCGGTGCGCGGGGAGATCCTCGCCCTGCTGCTGCGCCTGCGCGACGAGACGGGGCTCGCGGCCCTCGTCGTCACCCACGACCTCGGCCTGGCCTGGAACATCGCGGACCGGGTCGCGGTGATGTACCTGGGGCGGATCGTCGAGATCGGCCCCACCGCGGAGGTCCTCACCGCCCCCCGGCACCCCTACACCCGGGCCCTGTTGTCGGTGCTCCCGGATATGCCGCCGGAGGGCCGACGGCCGCTGGTCGGGGAGTCCCCGGACGCGGCGGCCGTGCCGGGCGGCTGCCGCTTCCACCCCCGGTGTCCGGAGGTCGCGCCGCCGCACGCCGACGCCTGCCGCACCCGGCCGCTCCCGCCGCTGCCCGCCGATCGGGACGGCGCGGCCTGCCACCTGGCCGGGGGTGGGGGGTCGGGGCACGGAGAACCCCGAGGAAGTTGATCGTGGTCCGGCCGTGGCCACCCGGAGGGCGTTGACGCGTTTCCCGTGCCCGCGACGGGCCCCGCGACGGGCCGGACGGTGCCGCGCGCCGCGTGGCCCCGGCCGCGTCCCACCCGTCGCGTTCTCACCACGGGCACGGCCCGCTCCGCCCGACCGGCGGCGGAGCACCGCCACGCCACGTCACCCGCGCCCGTGGTGAGAGCGCGACGGGACGCCGACCCGGGGCCGAACGGGGAGAGCGAACGGCTCCGCAACGGGCTCGCGGTCACGCCCGGGCGACTTCGCGACCTTCGTGGGGGTGTCCCGGCCGGGTGAACCTCTCGTACTCCGGCGGGGCTTCATGATCGGGACGGGGTCGCTCCCTCCGCGGAGAGTTCCGGGTCGGATTTTCGCCGGCTTCCGACACCGGCGCCCGTGGTGATCAACTCCATGAATCGACTCGAGGGAAACGTGGCCCTGATCACGGGCGGAAGCCGGGGCATCGGCGCCGCCGTCGCGTTACGGCCGGCCGAGGAAGGCGCCGATGTCGTCCTGACCTACGAGAACGGCGCGGAACGCGCGCGTACATCACCGGAGCCTCGATCCACGTCGACGGCGGCTTCACCGCCCGAGACGCGAGTCCGCCCTCGCGACCCGGTCGAGGACCCGGTCCGCATCGGGAAGGGCCATCGTGTGACCGCCGGAGGTGGCGTGGACTTCCGGGGGTCGTGCGGGGGCCACGGGGC
>NZ_VKHT01000994.1 GCF_014141535.1 Streptomyces alkaliphilus
ACCCAGTCGCAGCCGACGGAGGAGACGACCCAGCCGTGACGATCCCTTCGACATCCCCGACATCCCCGACATCCCCGACCTCTTCGGGGGCCGCGTCCCTTGGCGCGGACGCCGGAACCCCCACCCTGACCCACCACCACGGCGACCGCGTGGTGGTGACGGTCGGGGACACCGAGATCCTGTCCTACGTCTACCGCCCCGACCCGGAGCCGTACGAGTCCCGCAAGCCCTACGCCCACCCGGTGCGCACCCTGGCGGGCAACACCGTCACCGGGTACCGCCCCAACGACCACCGGTGGCACAAGGGCGTGCAGATGACCTCCAGTCACCTGTCGGAGCAGAACTTCTGGGGCGGCAACTCCTACATCCACGGCAAGGGGTACCAGCGCATCCCCGAGCGGGTCGGGTGGATGCGGCACGACGGCTTCGAGACGGTCACCGCCGACACCGAGCGGGCGCGCCTGGACGAGAACCTGACCTGGATCAACCACACCGGCGAGGAATGGTGTCGCGAACGCCGGGGCCTGCTGGTGCACTCGGTGGACCCGGTGGGCGGCGCCTGGGCGCTGGACTGGTCGATCCACCTGACCAACGTCCGTGACCTGCCGCTGCGGTTCGGCAGCCCGACCACCGCCGGGCGGGAGATGGCCGGCTACACCGGTCTGCAGTGGCGCGGTCCGCGTGACTTCGCGGGTGGGCGGGTGCTCACCCCCGCCGGGCCCTCCACCGACCGGGAGACCATGGGCACCCCGGTGGCCGAGGCGCCCTGGCTGGGTTTCACCGCCGTGCACGACGAGGTGGACGACAGCTCCACCCTGGTCTTCGCGCACCACCCGGACAACGAGCGCTCCATCCACCCCTCGCACTGGTTCGTGCGCTCCCTGCCCTGGCCCACCGTCGCCCTCTCCTGGGCGTTCTTCGAGGAGTTCGAGCTCGCTCCCGGCGACTCCTTCTCCCACCGCTACCGGATGGTCGTCGCCGACGGGGAGTGGGACGTCGAGCGGGTGGAGGGTTGGCTGAAGGCCCACCCGTGGGACGAGGGCCCGAACGGCGCCGGTGGGGCGGCCGGGTGAGCGCCGCGGCGCACGACGGTCCGGGCGGCGGGGCCAGCCCCGGGCCGCACCCGGCCGACGCGGCGGTCTTCGCCCCGCTGCCGGACCCACTGCCCGGCGGGGTCGGGATCTCCCACATCACCGCCTACGACTGGCCCGCCGCCGACGGGGTCTGCTCCGGCAGCCCCCATCTGCACCTGGCCTGTGCCGAGGCGTACGTGGTCACGGCGGGGGAGGGAGAGGTGCAGACCCTGACCCCCTTCCTGCCGGAGGGTGCCGTGGAACCCGGTGCCGGGGCGGCGGGGACCGCCGGGGACGGAGCGCCGCCCGAGCCACGCGGGTATCGCGCCCACCCCCTGGCACCGGGCGCGGTGGTCTGGTTCACGCCGGGCACCGTCCACCGGATGGTCAACCGGGGTGGTCTGCGGGTGACGGTCGTCATGCAGAACAGCGGGTTGCCGGAGGCCGGGGACGCCGTGCTGACCCTGCCCCCCGAGTACCTCACGGACGCCGGGACCTACGCCCGGGCGGTGGCCCTCCCGCCGCCCGACGACCCGGCGGCCGGAGAGGCCGCCCGGCGCCGCCGGGACCTCGCGGTGGCCGGCTACACGGAATTGCGGCGGGCGCTGGAGGCCGGCGACGACGGCCCGTTGCGGGAGTTCCGCGCGGCGGCGGCCCGGTTGGTGGCGCCCCGGGTGGCCGCCTGGCGGGAACGCTGGCGGGCGGGGGCGATGGAGGCGGCACTGCGCACCGGCCGGGTCCTGGAGGCGTTGGAG
>NZ_VKHT01000995.1 GCF_014141535.1 Streptomyces alkaliphilus
CTCCCTCCCCTTTGCCGGGTTCGGTCGGGAACATCGGGATGGATACCCTCCGGGGGAGCCGAAAAAGTCCAACATCCACCGCTCCGGGTCGAATTCCCCGCCCCCGGACCGGGACGGCCCGCACCTGCGGGTTTACGATGAGTGATACGGCGACAGTCCCCCGCGCGACGCGATAACGTCACGGGGCGAGCCCGTGACCATCGGGCCGCGACATGCCGGCAAGGGGTTCACGGACGACGTCGGGGGGCGTCGTTGCCGTGGTAGTCACAGTGGAGGTGAGGGTGTCCGAGATCCCAGGTGAGGACGGATCGCAGGACTTCGTCGAGGTTCGGCTGCCGGCGGCGGGTGCCTACCTGTCCGTACTGCGGACCGCCACGGCCGGACTGGCCGCGCGACTGGACTTCACGCTCGACGAGATCGAGGATCTGCGCATCGCCGTCGACGAAGCCTGCGCGATCCTGCTCCAGCAGGCGACCCCGGGTTCCACGTTGGAGTGCCGCTTCACCCTGATCGGGGACGCGCTGCGGGTGACGGTCTCGGCTCCGACCACGGAGGGCCACGCCCCGGAGCGCGACACCTTCGCGTGGACCGTGTTGAGCGCGTTGGCCGGCGAGGTGGAGTCGGCCGTCGCCGAGGATCGGACGGTCAGCATCAGTCTGCACAAGAAGCGCGGCGCGGCGTCCGGGGCGCCGTGAGCGGGAGAGCGGGACCGCCACCCGAGGAGGGGGCAGAAGTGAGCGCGGAAGTGAACGAGGTGGAGCGGATGTCGGGCACCACCGTCCCGGCTTTCCGGGACACGACCGACCCGGTCGATCCGGTCGATGCCATCGAGCCGGTCGACCCCATCGATCCGATGGCCCCGACGGAGGAGTCGGCCGGGTCGTCGGCGCCCGACCCCCGCCTGCCCGGCGCCCGGTCCGGATCCCGCCGCCAGGGCGGGGCGGCCGACTCACGGGACCGAGCCGCCGCCCGTGAACTGTTCGTCTCCCTGCGCTCCCTGCCCGACGGCTCCCCCGAACGCGCCGAGCTTCGGGACAGGCTGGTGCGCATGCACCTGCCGCTGGTGGAGCACCTGGCTCGACGGTTCCGCAATCGCGGCGAGCCGTTGGACGACCTGACCCAGGTCGCCACCATCGGCCTGATCAAGTCGGTGGACCGGTTCGACCCGGAGCGCGGCGTGGAGTTCTCCACCTACGCGACCCCGACCGTGGTGGGTGAGATCAAACGCCACTTCCGGGACAAGGGCTGGGCGGTGCGGGTGCCGCGCCGGTTGCAGGAACTGCGGCTGTCCCTGAGCGCCGCGACGGCGGAGTTGTCCCAGCAGCACGGCCGGGCGCCGACGGTGCACGAACTGGCGGAGCGCCTGAACACCTCCGAGGAGGAGGTGCTGGAGGGGTTGGAGTCCGCCAACGCCTACAGCACGCTGTCGCTGGACGTGCCGGACACCGACGACGAGTCGCCGGCGGTGGCCGACACGCTGGGTGCCGAGGACGACGCGCTGGAGGGCGTGGAGTACCGGGAGTCCCTCAAGCCGCTGCTGGAGGAGCTGCCCCCGCGCGAGAAGAAGATCCTCATGCTGCGGTTCTTCGGGAACATGACCCAGTCGCAGATCGCGCAGGAGGTCGGGATCTCGCAGATGCACGTCTCCCGGCTGCTGGCGCGGACGCTGGCGCAGCTGCGGGAGAAGCTGCTCGTCGAGGAGTGAGCCACGGGGTTCCGCCGAGGAGCGGGGCCCCGCTTCCGGGCGGGTGCGGGTGCGAGGGGACCGTGTCGCCCGAACGACCCCGAAGGATGGGGTGGGCGAGGGCGGACGGAAGGG
>NZ_VKHT01000996.1 GCF_014141535.1 Streptomyces alkaliphilus
TGCTGCGGCTGACCGCTGTCGGGGCGGGACCCCGGGCCGGGTGCGAGGACCGTTGGAACCCGAGGTCCGGCACGGTGATCGGGACCGCTTCCGTTGCGACGGGACCGGCGGCCCCGTCGGTGATCGACTCCGGGCGAGCCCACGGGGAGGGGGCCTTGTGCCGCGGGACGGTCGCCGGGCTCATCCGGGCGGCTCCGACCTCGGCGGCGTCCGTCGGTCGGTCGGCGCCCGGGCCGCCGCGGCGCCCGGGACACGCCGGACTCCCGGGACTCCCGGGGCGAGGCATCGGGTCGGGATTCACGGGTACGAGAGATATGTCCGCCTCTGTCCGCGACCCGAGGAGGCCGTCCCATGGCTTCGACCCACTCGACGCACTCGGCCGATCCGCTGAACGGCGTACGGCACGCCCGACAGCGTTCGGTGAGGGACATGTTCCGACACCGCCGGGCCCAGCTCCACGAGGAACTCCCGATCGACCACCGGTTGAGCATGGTCTACCGCGTCGGCGCCGGTCTGATCGGCGCGGGCCTGATCTTCTTCGGCGTGCTGGGGCTCACCGAGCGGCTGGGGGTCCTCAGCACCGAGGACAACACCGTGCTCGGGCTGAGCACCAACGGCGCGCTGAGCGTGCTCTCGATCACCTTCGGTCTGTTGCTGTTCGTCGGCATGATCAAGGGCGGGAACTTCGCCTCCGACGTGAACATCGTCATGGGCGTGGCGTTCGTGCTCAGCGGCTTCGTCAACCTGGCGTTGCTGGAGACCGACTGGAACATCCTGAACTTCGCCATCCAGAACGTGCTGTTCAGTTTCGTGGCCGGACTGCTGCTGATGCTCTTCGGCATGTACGGCCGGGTGACCGGTCGGCTGCCCTACGACAACCCCTACTGGCGCAGCCGGCACCCGGAGGAGGCCGAGGAGGCGCGGGAGCGCAAGGAGGAGGCCGAGCGGCGTCGCGAGCTCATGGACCGGGCGCAGCGGGAGGGGATGGAGGACCCGGAGGGCCGGGGGGCGCGACGACTGGAGCGTGCCGAAGCATCTCGCGGAGGATCCGCTCGCCGCAGCTGACCCCCCGCTCGGACAGGGCGGTGACGTGCGGGGCCGTCCAGCCCGCCTCGGCCAGCTCGCCGTGGCCCGGCCGCCAGCCGGTGTCCGCGGCGAGCAGCAGGTCGGCGTCGAGGAGGGAGTCCCCGGCAGCCAGCACGTGCCGGGCGCCGGTGCGGCGGGCCACCTCGGCGAGGGCGGAACTCTTGGTGAGCGGCTCGGGGACGGCGTAGACCTTGCGGCCCTGCACGGAGACGGTCCAGCCCCGCTCCCCCGCCCAGGCGGCCAGCTCCTTCGCCCAGCGGTCGGGGAAGGTCTCCCGCTCGACCACGAGGTAGGCGAAGAGTTCCTCGGCGGTGCGGCGCTTGCGCAGCCACGCCGGGTCGGCGGTGCGGCGCAGGTGCTCGACCACTTCCCCCAGGGGGGCGCAGCGGGCGTCGAGGGTCTCGCGCACCCCGCGGTGCCAGTCCGGGTCGGTGCGGCCGTCGACCAGGATGTGGCCGCCGTTGGCGCAGATGGCGTGACGCGGGGGTGGGCCGGGGAGGTTGATGCGCCGGTACTGCTCGCGGGTGCGGGTGGTCACCGGCACGAAGTGGGCGCGGCGGCCCAGCTCCCCCAGGAGACCGGCGGCGGTCTCGGTGAGGTAGGAGAGCGGTCGGGCCCCGTACACCTCGACGCAGAGCAGGCGGGGCGCGTGTTCGTCGGGGCCGGTGAGGGCGAGCGCCGCCGCCGAGTAGATCAGGGTGCGGTCCAGGTCACTGGC
>NZ_VKHT01000997.1 GCF_014141535.1 Streptomyces alkaliphilus
CCGTCCGCCCCCACCACCGCCACCGCCACGCGACATCGCACGGCCGCACCGCCGGCGCCGCTCACATCCGATCCGCACGCAGTCATCACCCAGGGAGCCGCACCGTGAACACCACACCCGGTACCGAACCGCGGGAGTCCGCCGGGGACCGCGAGTACATCGCGGCGATCGACCAGGGCACCACCTCCAGCCGTTGCATCGTCTTCGATCACGACGGACGAATCGTCTCCGTCGCGCAGAAGGAGCACCGGCAGATCTTCCCCAGGCCGGGGTGGGTCGAGCACGACGCCGTCGAGATCCGGGACAACGTCCGCGAGGTGATGGTCGACTCCCTGGAGAAGGCGGGAATCACCCGTGGACAGGTCAAGGCGATCGGCATCACCAACCAGCGCGAGACCACGCTGCTGTGGGACCGCGCCACCGGCGAACCGGTGCACAACGCCATCGTGTGGCAGGACACCCGCACCGACCGGCTCTGCCGCGAGCTCGGCCGCAACGTGGGTCAGGACCGCTTCCGCCGGGAGACGGGCCTGCCGCTGGCCTCCTACTTCGCCGGTCCCAAGATCCGCTGGCTTCTGGACAACGTGGAGGGACTGCGCGAGCGCGCCGAACGCGGCGAGATCCTCTTCGGGACCATGGACTCGTGGGTCATCTGGAACCTCACCGGCGGCCCCGACGGTGGCCGACACGTCACCGACGTCACCAACGCCTCCCGCACCATGCTGATGAACCTGCGCACCCTGGAGTGGGACGAGCGGATCCTGCACTCGATGGGCGTGCCCGCCGCCGTGCTCCCCGAGATCCGTTCCTCCGCCGAGGTCTACGGCACCGCCCGCGGCGGCCCCCTGGACGGCGTCCCGGTGGCCTCGGCCCTGGGCGACCAGCAGGCCGCACTGTTCGGACAGACCTGCTACTCGGTCGGCGAGGGCAAGTCCACCTACGGCACCGGCACCTTCCTGTTGATGAACACCGGGGAGGAACCGGTCAACTCCTACCACGGCCTGCTGACCACCGTCGGCTACCGGATCGGGGACGCCAAGCCGGTCTACGCCCTGGAGGGGGCCATCGCCGTCACCGGCGCGCTGGTGCAGTGGATGCGCGACCAGATGGGCCTGATCAACAGCGCGGCGGAGATCGAGACCCTCGCCCTGTCGGTGGAGGACAACGGCGGCGCCTACTTCGTACCCGCCTTCTCCGGGCTCTTCGCCCCCTACTGGCGTTCCGACGCGCGCGGCATCATCGCGGGCCTGACCCGGTACGTCACCAAGGCGCACCTGGCCCGGGCGGTGCTGGAGGCCACCGCCTGGCAGACCCGGGAGATCGTCGACGCCATGCGCAAGGACTCCGGCACGGAGCTGACCACGCTGAAGGTCGACGGCGGCATGACCTCCAACAACCTGCTCATGCAGAGCATCGCCGACTTCCTGGACGCGCCGGTCGTCCGGCCGATGGTCTCCGAGACCACCTGCCTGGGCGCGGCCTACGCGGCCGGCCTGGCCACCGGGTTCTGGTCCGACACCGACGAGTTGCGCGCCAACTGGCGCCGGGCCGCCGAGTGGTCGCCCGCCATGGCGGAGGAGGATCGCGAGCGCGAGTACCGCAACTGGCTCAAGGCCGTGCGGCGCACCATGGGATGGCTCGACGACGAGTCGGCCCCCTCACGTGAGGGGGCCGGGAGCACCACCGGCGACGCCCCAGTGACGGACACCGCGAAATCCGCGGAGTTCGAGGACACCGAGGAGAAGCAGTCCCGATGAAAGACCCGCACGGCCCGCACGGCCCGCAGGACCGGCACTCCCCGCC
>NZ_VKHT01000998.1 GCF_014141535.1 Streptomyces alkaliphilus
CCCGCCGGCCCCGCCCGGGGCCGGACCGGCCCCGGGCGGGGCCGGCGGGAGGGGCTCGGCCCACAGCCCCCGCAGGAATTCCAGGTCCACGCCGCGCAGGCTGTCCACCACGGTCCGGCCCGGCGCCGGCTCCAGGGCCGCGATCGATGGCACCGCGAGCACCCGACAACCGGCCGCCTCGGCGGAGGCGACGCCGGTGGCGGTGTCCTCGACCGCCACACACGCCGTCGGGTCGGCACCCAGGCCGATCGCCGCCGTCAGGTAGGGATCGGGGTGGGGCTTGGTGCGGGTCAGGTCGTCGCCCGCGATCGTGAGCGCGAAGTGCTCGGCCCCGATGGCGCGCAGCATGCGGTCCACGACCTCGCGGTGCGAGGCGGAGACCAGGGCGGCGGGCACCCGGTGACGGGCGAGGTCGGCCAACAGCTCGGCCGCCCCCGGCATCAGGGCGACGCCGAGGTCCAGACGGGCGAGGAAGGCGGCGTTGAGACGTTCCGCCAGCTCCTCGTAGGCGATGTCGGCGCCGGTGACCTCGATCAGGTAGGTGGCGCTGCGGGTCATCGGGCCGCCGACGACGACCCGGCGGTCCTCCTCGCGCAGGGTGTGACCCAACTCGGCGAAGACCCGGACCTCCGCGTCCCACCAGAAGTCCTCGGTGTCCACGAGGGTGCCGTCCATGTCCAGCAGCACGGCGTGCGGAGCGGGTTCGGCGGCGCGGCGGGATCCGCCACCGGCGGGAAGGACTGTGGTCATCCGCGGCTACCTCCGAAGGGATGTGCCCGAAGGGACGGGGAGGCCGGTGACCGATCCCGCGCGGGATCGGTCACCGGCCTCTTCCGGACCGTTCAGTGTACGTTCCGCCACACCGCCCGTCCGGCGCTCCCGGGCCGGACGGGTGGTGTCGGCCCGGGGCCGGGTCCCCGGAGCGGGCTCAGCGGGCGTTGAAGTAGTTGGCCTCGGGGTGGTGCAGCACGATGGCGTCGGTGGACTGCTCGGGGTGCAGCTGGAACTCCTCCGACAGCACCACCCCGATGCGCTCGGGTCGCAGGAGCTCGGCGATCTTCGCGCGGTCCTCCAGGTTCGGGCAGGCCGGATAACCCAGGGAGTAGCGACACCCCTGGTACTCGGTGCGGAACATGCCGGTGAGTTCGGTGGGGTCCGCCTCCGCGATGCCCAGCTCGGCACGAACCCGGGCGTGCCAGTACTCGGCCAGGGCCTCGGCCAGCTGCACGGACAGGCCGTGCAGCTCGAGGTAGTCGCGGTAGGAGTCGGCGGCGAAGAGTTCGGCGGTGGCCTCGCCGATCCGCGAGCCGACGGTGACCACCTGCAGACCCACCACGTCCGTCTCACCCGATTCCGCGGAACGGAAGAAGTCCGCCAGGCACAGCCGCCGCCCCCGACTCTGCCGGGGGAAGGTGAACCGGGTGCGCTCGGCGCCGTCCTCGGTGAGGATCACCAGGTCGTCGCCCTCCGCCCGACAGGGGAAGTAGCCGTGGACGACGGCCGCCTCCAGCAGGTTGTCGGTGTGCAGGCGGTCCAGCCAACCGCGCAACCGGGGACGGCCCTCGGTCTCCACGAGTTCGGCGTGATCGGGGCCCTCCCCGTCCCGGCTGCCGCGCAGCCCCCACTGCCCCTTGAACAGGGCGTCCTCGTCCAGCCAGTCGGCGTACTCCTTGAGCGGGATGCCCTTGACCACCCGGGTGCCGAGGAACGGTGGGGTGGGCACGGGCACGTCCCCGGCCACCGAGGAACGAGCCGGTACCGGGGCCTCGGTCGCGTCGGCGGGTTGGGGGGTGGTGG
>NZ_VKHT01000999.1 GCF_014141535.1 Streptomyces alkaliphilus
CCGCCCCCGCCTCCACCCCGGCCTCCACCGTGTGGTCCGTGGCGCGGCGGCACCGCATCCCGCTGATCGGCGGCATCCTGCTCGGCCTGCTCGGCGTGGCCGCCACCCTCACCCAGCCCCTGGTCATCGGTCGGCTCATCGAGAACGCCGGTGCCGGCCGGGCGTTGACCGGCGTCATCGTGTTGTTGGCCGCGCTCTTCCTCGCCGACGCCGTGCTCTCCGCCGCCCAGTCGTACCTCATCGGCCGGGCGGGGGAGAACATCGTCCGCGACACCCGAACCCACCTCTCCGAGCGGGTGCTGCGCGCCGACCTCGCCCACCTCCAGGGGCAGCGGATGGGAGACGTGCACACCCGGCTGGTGGCCGACACCTCCCTGGTGCGGGTCGCCCTCTCGCACAGCCTCGCGCAGCTGGTCATCAACGGGCTGCTCGTCGTCGGTGGCATCGTGCTGATGGCCTGGGTCGACCCGGGGCTGCTGCTCATCACCCTCGGCTGCCTGGGCGTGGCCAGCGCCATCTCGTTGTGGCTGGCCCGACGCCTGCGGGTGGAGGCCGTGCGCAACCGCGAGGACACCGGCGAGTTCGGCGCCGACCTCCAGCGGGTCCTGGGCGCGCTGACCACCGTCAAGGCGTCCCGGGCCGAGAGCCGGGAGCGCGACCGTCTGGGCGGTCTCGCCGAGCGGGCGCGACGCTCGGGCATCCGCGCCACCGGTTACGGCGCGCTGCTCTCCCCGTCGATGAACGTCGGCCTGCAGATCTCGCTGGCCGCCGTCGTCGGTGCGGGCATGGCCCGGGTGGCCACCGGATCGTTGAGCCCCGCCGACCTGACCACCTTCGTGATGTACCTGTTCTACCTGGTGTCGCCGTTGGTGCTGTTCTTCCTGTCGATCGGTCAGTTCCAGCAGGGTCGGGCCGCGATGCAGCGGGTGGACGAGCTGGCCGGACTGCCGCAGGAGGAGCGGGGGGAGGGCCCGTCCACCGACCCCGACGCCGGGGCGGGTGCCGACGCCGGGGACGAGCCGGCCGGGGCGCCGGGAGCGGCGGTGGAGTTCCGCGGGGTGCGCTTCTCCCACGGCCGGGGTCCGGACGCCCGCCCGGTGCTGCGGGACGTCTCCCTCACCGTCCCCGAGCGCGGCCTGACCGCCGTGGTCGGTCCCTCGGGGGCGGGCAAGACCACTCTCTTCCAGCTCGTGGAGCGCTTCCACCGCCCCGAGGCCGGAACGGTGTTCGTCGACGGTCGGGACATCTCCCGGCTTCCGCTGGACGAGCTGCGTGCCCGGGTGGGGTACGTGCAGCAGGACAGCGCGGCGATGCGCGGCACGATTCGGGAGAACCTCGTCTACGCACGCCCCGACGCCACCGAGGAGGAGGTGGCCGAGGCGGTCGCGATGGCCGGGCTGGAGGAGATGATCGACCGGCTGCCGCGCGGCCTGGACACCGAACTGGGCGACCAGGGTGTCGGGTTGTCCGGCGGGCAGCGGCAGCGTCTGTGCATCGCCCGCGCGCTGCTCCAGAAGCCGGACGTCATGCTGCTCGACGAGGCCACCTCACAACTGGACTCCGACGCCGAGCAGGCGTTTCGCCACACCCTGCGGCGGGTGTCGCGGCGGTGCGCCGTCGTGGCCATCGCCCACCGCATCTCCACGGTCGTGGACGCCGAGCGGATCGTCGTCCTGGAGGCCGGGCGGGTGCGCGCCGTGGGCGACCACGGGACGCTGATGCGCGAGGACGCCCTCTACCGGCGACTGGCCGAGGCCCAGCTGCGGTCCGGGTCGGGCGGGTCGGATGGGTCGGGGG